>SLSM01000059.1 GCA_007130445.1 Trueperaceae bacterium
CGGAGCAAGCACCTCTACAGCATCCATCGCAAGATGCAGCGCGACGGCAAGCACCTCGACCAGATCTTCGACCTGATCGCGATCCGCGCCATCCTCGACACGCCGGGCTCGGCGGACGCCGGCGCGGACGCGGCCTCGGGCGCACCCTTCGACCTGACCGGCGACGAGACGGAGAAGGCCGTGTGCTACCGCGCGCTCGGCATCGTCCACAGCCTCTGGACGCCGATCCCGGGGCGCTTCAAGGACTACGTGGCGGTCCCGAAGCCGAACGGTTACCAGTCGCTGCACACGACGGTGATCGGCCTCCAGGGGCAGCCGATCGAGGTGCAGATCCGCACCCGGCGCATGCACGAGGTGGCCGAGTTCGGCGTGGCGGCGCACTGGGCGTACAAGCAGGGGATCGACGACGTCGCCGAGGTGCAGAAGCGGCTGGCGTGGATGCAGCAACTGCTCGACGTCGACACGAGCGTGGAGACGGCCGGCGCCTTCATCGACGCCGTGAAGACCGACCTGCTCGCCGAGCGCGTGCTCGTGTTCACGCCCGCCGGCGACGTGGTGAACCTGCCGCGCGGCTCGACGCCGATCGACTTCGCCTATCAGGTCCACACCGAGGTCGGGCACCGCTGCATCGGCTCGCGCGTCAACGGCGAGATCGTCCCCCTGACGTACAAGCTGCAGACGGGCGATCGGGTCGAGGTGCTCACCAACCGGTCGCACCAGTACGGACCGTCGTCGGACTGGATGGCGATCGCGGTCACGCGCTCGGCGAAGCAGAAGATCCGGCACTACTTCAGGCTCCAGGAGCGCGCCGGCCAGCTCGAGTCGGGCCGCAAGACGCTCGAGCGCGCGCTGCGTCGGCGCGACCTGCCGGTGGCGTCGTTGACCACGCGCGCCAAGCTGGAGGGGGCGGCTCGGGCGCTGCTCGGCAGCGACGGGCCGGAGGACCTCTACCTGGCGATCGCGGCCAAGCGGTTGCAGGCGCGCGCCGTGGTCGACGTGTTGGCGCCTGCCTCGAGCAACGGTGCGGCGCGCCAGGCGCCGACCACGACCGCACCGAAGAAGAGCGTGTCGGGCGTGTTCGTGGACGGCATGGACGCTCCCGCGAACCTGGCGCAGTGTTGCTCGCCGGTGCGCGGCGACGACGTGGTCGGGTACATCACCCGCGGCCGCGGCGTGAGCGTGCATCGGGTCGACTGCCCGAACGTCAAGCACCTGATGATCGCGGACGAGGCGCGGCTCGTGAACGTCACGTGGGACACCCCGGCGGGCGAGGTCTTCCCGGTCGACTTCGAGATCGTCGGGGTGGACCGTCCGGGCTTGCTCAAGGACGTGCTCGACGTGATCGCCGGCATGAACAAGTCTGCGACGCGGGTCGCGGCCGACGTCCAGAGCGCCTCGCGGGCGCGCATCCACGTGCGCGTCGAGGTGAAGGACCAAGACGAGATCGAGCACATCAAGGCGAACGTCCTGCGCATCGCCGACGTCACGCGCATCTATCGCGCCCGGCCGGGGTTGAAGGCGTGAACCGGCCCCTGCGGGTGCTCACGGTGTGCATGGGGAACATCTGCCGTTCGCCGACCGCAGAGGTGGTGCTGCGCGAGAAGCTGGCCGCGGCCGGCCTCGGGGAGCGCGTCGTGGTCGACTCGGCCGGGACGCTCGGGGCCCACGCCGGCGAGCCGCCCGATCCGCGCTCCCAGGCTGCCGCGCTGCGGCGGGGGTACGACCTGTCGTCGCTGCGCGCACGGCGGCTGGAGCCGGCCGACGCCGAGGCCGACCTGGTGCTGGTGATGGACCGCGGCAACCTGCGCAAGGCCACGCACGTCGTGGGGGCGCACGCCGGGCTGTCGCTGTTCCTGGGCGGCGCGGAGGTGCCCGATCCCTACGGCGGCGGCGCCGACGGCTTCGAGCGCGTGCTGGACCTGATCGAGCGGGGTGCCGACGAGTGGGTGGAGCGCATCGGTGGGCTGCTCGCGGAGAGCGCCGAGACGAAGGCGGTCGGCCTGAAGGCGGCCGACACGAAGGCCCCGCCGGGTGGCAGCGGCACCTGACGATCACCCCTTAAGGCTGCTTCTTCCGATCTGACCTGGTTCGGGGGTCGCCACCGCGCTGCTCCGACGGGGCTCCCCATCCAACCACGCCCGCGCCCTGGCGGGCAAGGGCGTGCGTGACCGTGGCGCAGCGGAGCGTGTCGGGGCGTGGGGACGCCAGGGTCTCAACCGGCGAGCACGGATCGCAGCGCGTCGATCACGCGGTCCTGACGAGCGTCACCGAGGCTGGGGTAGAGCGGCAGCGACAGCACCGAGGCGGCGGCGGCGTGCGCCCGTAGGAGCTCGCCGTGGACCCGGCCGCCGTAGCGCTCGAGCGTGGTCGGGTAGTGGACGCTGGTGGCGATCGCGCGCTCGGCCAGCCCTGCGGCCACCTCGGCGCGGCGGCCGTTGCCGATGCGGAGCGTGTACTGGTGGTAGACGTGCTCGTCGGAGGCCGGCGGCAGCGCGAGGTCGGGGATGCCCGCGAGGGCGTCGTCGTAGCGCGCCGCGAGGCGCCGTCGCTCGCGCGTCCAGGCGCCGAGATGGGGCAGCTTCACGCGCAGCGCCGCGGCCTGGATGGCGCCGAGCCGCGAGTTGTATCCCAGCGTCTCATGCTCATAACGCCGTTCACTGCCGTGGTTGCGCAGCTTGCGCGCGAACCTGGCGACGTCCGCGTCGTCCGTCACCAGCAGGCCCGCGTCGCCCAGGGCGCCCAGGTTCTTGGTCGGGTAGAACGACACGGCGCCGACGTCACCGAGCGTGCCCAGCCGCCGGCCCGCCAGGGCACCGGACCGTCCGCCCTCGCAGCGGCACCCGGCGCAGCGCGTCGGGTAGCGCGCGCCGAAGGCCTGAGCCGCGTCCTCGATCACCCGCAGACCATGGCGCTCGGCCAGCGTCAACAACGCCGCCATCGGTGCCGCGTCGCCGTACAGGTGGACCGGCAAGAGGGCGGCCGTGCGCGGCGTCAGCGCCGCGGCGACGGCGTCCGGGTCGAGCGCGAAGGACCCCTCGGCGAGATCGACGAACACCGGCACGGCGCCGACGAGTTGGATCGCCTCGCTGGTCGCGAAGAAGCTGAACGGCGAGGTGACCACCTCGTCGCCCGGACCGATGCCGAGGGCGCGCAACGCGATCACGAGCGCGTCGGTCCCGGAGTTCAACCCCACGGCGTGGCCCGCCCCGAGGACCTCGGCGGCCTCGCGCTCGAACGCCTCGACCTCCGGCCCCAGGATCAGCTGGCCGCTGTCGAGGACACGTGCGATGGCGGCGTCGAGCTCGGCTCGGAGCGGCGCGAGTTCCGCCGGGACGTCCAGGATGGGCACGAGGGGCGCGGGCATGACGGCGCATGCTAACAAGCGCACCGACGCAGCGAGCGTGCCGTGCGTCCCGTAGCGCGCACGTGCTTGCCTGGCGCCGCGCGCTGTGCTTCACTGGGCGGCGTCGCCGATGGGAAGGAGGCACGCCGTGCAAGACGAGACCCCCACGCCCGCCGGCGCGTTCGCCACGCGCCAGGTGCATGCCGGTACGGCCCCCGACCCCATCAGCGGGTCGCGTGCGCAACCGATCCATGCCACGAGCAGCTACGTGTTCCACGACGCCGCCCACGCGCAGGCCCTGTTCGCCGGCGCGGCCGAGGGCAACCAATACGGTCGCATGCACAACCCCACCAGCGACGCCTTCGCCGCGCGTGTCGCCGACCTCGAAGGGGGCGTGGCGGGCGTGCCCCTCGCCTCCGGGCAGGCCGCGAGCGCCGCCACCCTCCTCGCCGTGGCGCGGCCAGGCGCGAAGGTGGTGTGCTCGACCGACGTGTTCGGTGGCACGGCGTCGCTCTTCCGCAAGTGGCTCACGCCCTGGGGCGTCGAGCTCGTCTCGGTGCGGCCCGAGCCCGATGCGGTGGCGGACGCCCTCGACGAGCGCACGGTCGCGTGCTGGGTCGAGACCATCGGCAACCCCAGCGGCAGCGTCCCCGACCTGCCCGCGCTGGCCCAGCGCTGCCTCGAGGCCGGCGTGCCGCTCATCGTCGACAACACCTGGGGGTGCGGCGGCTACCTGTGCCGCCCGCTCGAGCACGGCGCGGCCGCGGTCGTCCACTCCGCCACCAAGTGGATCGGTGGCCATGGGACCTTCGTGGGCGGCGTCGTCGTCGACGGCGGCACCTTCGACTGGTCGCGCGGCCCGGTGCCGGCCCTGCGCGACGCGCGCTCGAGCGCACCGCTCGCCGAGCGCGTGCACGACCTGGGCCTCTTCACCCTCGGCGCTACGCTGTCGCCCTTCGCGGCCTTCCTGGGGTTGCAGGGGCTCGAGACGCTCGACCTGCGCGTCCAGCGCAGCTGCGACACGGCGCTGTCGCTCGCGCACTGGCTGGCCGGCCGAGCCGAGGTGCGCCGCGTCGTCTACCCGGGGCTGCCCCAACACCCGAGCCACGCCACCGCCAGGCGCGTCCTCCGGCACGGCTTCGGCGCCGTGCTGGCGCTGGAGCTCGCCGACCAGGCAGCGGCCCACGCCTTCCTCGATCGGCTGCGGCTGGTGTCGCACCTCGCCAACATCGGCGACGCCAAGAGCGTGGCGATCCACCCCTGGACGACGACGCACGCCAGCATGCCCGAGGACGAGCGCCGCGCGGCCGGCGTCACCCCGGGCCTGGTCAGGCTGTCGCTCGGCCTCGAGGACGAGGCAGACCTGCGCTCCGACCTGGCGCAGGCGCTGGCGGACGCGTGAGCCGCGACGCGCCCGGGCGTCGCCTGGTCCACGAGACGTGGGGCGACCACGCCGCGCTGCTGGCGCGCCACGAGGGCGGCCGCGACGGCAGCGTCGGCCTCGTGACGCCCCAGGTGATCGACGTGGCGTCGCCCAACGATCCGCTGGTGCTCGAGAGCGGCGAGCGCCTTCCCCACGTGGCCGTGGCGTACGAGACCTACGGCGAGCTCGACGCCAGCGGTCGCAACGCCGTGCTGGTGTGCCACGCGCTCACGGGCTCCGCCCACGCGGCGGGGCGGCACGATGCGCACGACGTGCCGGGCTGGTGGGACCCCGTGATCGGGCCCGGCAAGGCGATCGACACGCGGCGCTCGTTCGTCGTGTGCAGCAACGTCCTGGGCGGCTGCTACGGCACCACCGGGCCCACCTCGCTCGACGCCCAGAGCGGGCACGCCTACGGTCCCGACTTCCCACGCTTCACCATCCGCGACATGGTCACCGTACAGCGCCGCCTCCAGGACGCCCTCGGCGTGCGCTCCTGGCGGGCGGTGATCGGCGGCAGCATGGGGGGGATGCAGGCGCTGGAGTGGGCGCTCATGCACCCCGACGTCGTCAAGGGGATCGTCGCGATCGCCATCGGCGCGCGCCACAGCGCCTGGGCCATCGGCCTCAACGAGGTCGCGCGGCGCGCCATCATGGCCGACCCCGCCTGGCAGGGCGGCCGCTACCCGCTCGAGCGCCAACCCGAGGACGGCCTGGGCCTCGCGCGCGCCATCGCCATGCTCAGCTACCGCAGCTACGACTCGCTCGAGGCCAAGTTCGGTCGCGAGCGCAGGCCCTCCGACGCCGACGCGCTCAGCTCCAGCTTCGAGATCGCCTCCTACCTCTCCTACCAAGGCGTGAAGTTGGTGCGACGCTTCGACGCCAACACCTACATCGGCCTCACGCGCGCCATGGACGAGCACGACATCGCCGCCGGCCGAGGCCGCCTGGACGAGGTCCTGGGCCGGGTCCGCGCCACCGCGCTGGTCATGGGCATCCCCTCGGACGTGCTCTACCCCGAGGTGGAGCAGCGACGCTTGGTCGAGGCGCTCCCGAGCGCCCGCTACGAGCGCTTGGTGTCGCCACACGGCCACGACGGGTTCCTGATCGAGTACCCCCAACTCGCGGCGCACCTGCGACGCTTCTTGACCGACCTGGAGGGGTGACGCGAACGTCAGCCGACGGGCGCGGCCTCGTCGGATGCCGCCGGGGCGCCGCCGCCGGAGACGCTCGAGCCCGCCATCAAGAGGCCGAGGCGCTCGGCGCTGGCGTCGGCCTGATCGAGCTCGCCCATGATGCGCCCCTCGAACATGACGACGATCCGGTCGGCCAGGCTCATGATCTCGTTCAGGTCGGCCGACACCAGCAGCACCGCCAGGCCCTCGTCGCGGGCCCGGACGATCTGCCGGTGGATGAACTCGATCGCGCCGATGTCGACGCCGCGGGTCGGTTGGGCCAGCACCAGCACGCTCGGTGAGCGCTCCATCTCGCGCGCCACGACCAGCTTCTGCGCGTTGCCGCCGGAGTAGCTCACCGCCGCCAGGTCGATCGCCCGCGGCCGTACGTCGTAGGCCTCGACGATGCGCGTCGCGTGGGCGTCGATCGCGGCCTCGTCGAGCAGCCCCAACGCGCCGGCGTAGGGCGGCCTGTGATGGTCGCCCAGGACGGCGTTCATGGCTGCGCTGAAGGACGTGACGAGGCCGCGCTCGTTGCGGTCCTCGGGCACGTGGCTGAGGCCGGCCTCGCGGCGCGAGCGGGCGCCCAGGGCGGTCACGTCGCGTCCCTGCAGCGTGACCGTGCCCGCGTCGACGCTGCGCAGCCCGGTGATCGCCTCGACGAGCTCGGTCTGGCCGTTCCCCTCGATGCCGGCGACGCCCAGGATCTCGCCGGCGCGCACCGTGAAGCCGACGTCGTCGAGCAGCGGCACGTGCTTCACGGGGTGGCGCAGGTGCAGGCCGCGCACCTCGAGCCGCGGCTCATGCGGCGACGCCAGGCCCTTCTCGACGCGCAGGAGCACCTCGCGCCCGACCATCATGTTGGCCAGGCGGCGCTGGTCGGTGTCGGCCCGCAGCACCGTGCCGACCATGCGGCCGTCGCGCATCACGCTCATGCGGTCGCAGATCGCCATCACCTCGTCGAGCTTGTGCGAGATGAAGACGACCGCGTTCCCCTGTTCCGCGTAGTCGCGCAGGAACTCGAACAGGCCGCGTGTCTCCTGCGGGGTCAACACGGCCGTGGGCTCGTCCATCACCAGGATGCGCGCGTCGCGGTAGAGCGTCTTGAGGATCTCGACCTGCTGTTGCAGACCGACCGGGAGCTCCTCGATCAGGGCGTCGGCGTCGAGGTCGAAGCCGAAGCGCTCGATGAGGGCCCGCACCTTGCGCCGCGCCGTGCGGTAGTCGAGGGCCGGTCCCACGTGCGGTTCGGCGCCCAGCACGAGGTTCTCGGTCACCGACAGCGGTTCGACGAGCATGAAGTGCTGATGGACCATGCCGATACCGAGGTCGATCGCGTCGCGCGCGCTGCGGATCTCGACCGGGGTGCCGTCGATCTCGATCGTCCCTGCGTCGGCCTGCTGCAGGCCGTAGAGCACCTTCATCAGCGTGCTCTTGCCCGCCCCGTTCTCGCCGATCAGCGCGTGGATCTCGCCCCAGGCGAGCTCGAAGTCCACCTGGTCGTTGGCCAGCACGAGCGGGAAGCGCTTCACGACGCCGCGCATGGAGACCGCTGGAGGCATGCGGCATGCTATCAGAGCCGACCGCCGGCCCTCGGGCGACGTGCTAGGATGACGGTTCGGACGGGGACGAGCGTAGCCCCGGCCGAAGCGCTTCACCGGTCGACCGACCGGGGCCACGCCATGGGGGCGATACGGTCTCGACGGGGTTCACCGAGGGTGAGGCTGCGCGTCGCGGACGCAGCTGGCCGCGTCACCAAGCTGCAACGCCACTTACCTGGCAACCAGAACTACGCTCTCGCGGCCTAAGCGCTGCGACGTCGCCCGGAGACCCCG
>SLSM01000110.1 GCA_007130445.1 Trueperaceae bacterium
CCAAGGCGATCGGCGGCACCCGTGGCGGCGTGCTGCTCACGACCTTCAAGGAGGAGACCGAGACCGACCTGTTCGGCGAGCAGTCGGTCCTGTGCGGCGGCGTCACCGCGCTGATGCAGGCCGGTTTCGAGACCCTGGTCGAGGCCGGTTACCAGCCCGAGATCGCGTACTTCGAGTGCGTGCACGAGATGAAGCTGATCGTCGACCTCATCTACGAGGGCGGCTTCGAGCGCATGCGCTACTCGGTCTCGAACACCGCCGAATACGGCGACTACGTCACGGGGCCGAAGATGGTCACCGACGAGACGCGCGCCGCCATGCGCGAGGTGCTGCGCGACATCCAGACCGGCACGTTCGCGCGCGAGTTCCTGCTCGAGAACCAGGCCGGCCAACCGCGCCTGAAGTCGCAGCGGCGTGCGACGGGGGAGACGCAACTGGCCGAGGTCGGGGCGCGACTACGGACGATGATGCCGTTCATCGCCCAGAAGAAGGGCTGAGCGCCCAGCGCGCAGCGGCCCCCGCCACGCTCGACCCGGCAACACGCCGGTCGGCTCGGCTTCGCCGAGCTTCTCCCATGGAGGACCCCATGGCGCACGTCCGCATCTTCGACACCACCCTCCGCGACGGCGAGCAGACGCCCGGCGTCGCGCTCAACACGGCGCAGAAGATCGAGATCGCCAAGCAGCTCGCGCGGCTGAACGTCGACGTCATCGAGGCCGGCTTCCCGATCACCAGCCAGGGCGACTTCGATGCGGTGCAGCGCATCGCCCGGGAGGTGCGGGGTCCGGTCATCTGCGCGCTGGCGCGGACCGCCGCGGCCGACATCGAGCGCGCCGCCCAGGCGCTCGAGCCTGCCGCCGCGGGGCGCATCCACGTGTTCACGTCGGCTTCGAAGATCCACCTCGAGCACATGCTCCGAAAGAGCGAGGACGAGGTGATCGAGGCCTCGCTGGAGAGCGTGCGCTTGGCCCGTCGCTACGTCGACGACGTCGAGTTCTCGGCGCAGGACTGCACGCGCAGCGAGCTCGACTTCCTGGTGCGCCTCTACGGCGCGGCGATCGAGGCGGGCGCCACCACGCTCAATATCCCCGACACGGTGGGCTACGGCATGCCCGACGAGTACGCCGCGCTGATGCGCACGCTGCGCGAGCGGATCCCCGGGGCGGAGGGCGTGCACTTCAGCACCCACTGCCACGACGACCTCGGTCTGGCCGTCGCGAACTCGCTCGCGGCGGTCGGTGCGGGGGCCACGCAGGTCGAGTGCACCATCAACGGCATCGGTGAACGGGCCGGCAACGCCTCCCTCGAAGAGGTGGTGATGGCGCTCGAGACACGCAAGGACGTGTGGGGGCACCACACCCAGATCGCCACGCGCGAGCTCTACCGCACCTCGCGCATGGTCAGCATGATGACCGGCACGCCGGTGCCGCCGAACAAGGCGGTGGTCGGTGACAACGCCTTCGCGCACGAGTCCGGCATCCACCAGGACGGCGTCATCAAGCACCTCGAGACCTACGAGATCATGTCGGCCGAGACGGTCGGCCGCGACGCTGGTGTGCTCGTGATGGGCAAGCACTCGGGCAGGCGCGCCTTCCGCCGCACGCTGGCGGACATGGGCTACGAGGAGCTCGAGGACGACAAGGTCAACGCGCTCTTCAAGTCGTTCAAGGACCTCGCCGACCGCAAGCAGAGCGTCACCAGCGACGACATCCGCGCCCTCGTCGAGGTCGAGACCGCACGCGTGCCGCAGACCTACGTGCTCGAGTCGGTGCAGTTCCAGTCCGGGACGAACATGACGCCCGTCGCCACCGTGCGCCTCACGACCGACACCGGCAGCTACGAGGAGGCGGCCACCGGCGACGGCCCCGTCGACGCGGTGTACCACGCGCTCGAGCGCATCGCGCAGGTGCCGATCGCGCTCGAGGCGTACGAGATCCGCTCGGTCGGGAGCGGCAAGGACGCCCTGGGCGAGGTGACGGTGCGCGTCTCGAGCGAGGGGCGATCCGTCCACGGCCGCGGCCTCTCGACCGACGTCGTCGAGGCGTCGGCGCTGGCCTACGTCGACGTGTTGAACAAGCTCGCGGCCGGCGTCGCCCGCCAGACGCCCCCCGTCGCCACGCCGTGACGATCGCCCTCCCGTCGCCGCGCGACGCGCTGCGTGGGCGCCGTGTGGAGATCTACGACACGACCCTGCGCGACGGCACGCAGGGTATCGGCGTCAGCTTCACCAGCGACGACAAGATCGCCGTGGCGTTGCGGCTCGACGCCTTCAAGGTCGACCTGGTCGAGGGGGGTTGGCCGGGCTCGAACCCGCGCGACGTCGCGTTCTTCGAGCGGATGCGCGACGTCGAGTTGTCGCACGCGAGCGTGGCCGCCTTCGGCAGCACGCGGCGCAAGGACGCGCTGGTGGAGCACGATGCCAACCTAGCGGCGCTCCTGGCGGCGCGGACCCCGGTGGTGACGCTGTTCGGGAAGTCCTGGACGCTGCACGTGCGCGAGGCGCTCGGCGCGAGCCTCGACGAGAACCTGGCGATGATCGCCTCGTCGGTGGCATACATGCGCGACCAGGGACGCCGCGTGATCTACGACGCCGAGCACTTCTACGACGGCTTCGCCGACGACCCGGACTACGCGCTCGCGACGCTGATCGCTGCCGCCGAGGCCGGCGCCGAGCGCCTGGTGCTGTGCGACACCAACGGCGGCCGGCTACCGGAGGAGATCGCGGCGGCCACCCGCCGCGCGCGCGAGCACCTCGCGGCCGCGGGGGCACGGGTGCCGTTGGGCGTCCATCCGCACAACGACGCCGGGTTGGCCATCGCCAACGCCCTGGCGGCGCTGCGCGAGGGCGCGACGCACGTGCAGGGGACGATCGGCGGCTACGGCGAGCGCTGCGGCAACCTCGACCTGATCGGTCTGCTCCCGACGCTCGTCCTCAAGCTGGGCGCCGACCAGCCGCAACCGCTGGTCGAGGCGACGGCGCTCGCCCGCTTCGTCGACGAGCGGGCCAACCTCGCCTCCAACCCGCGCGCGCCCTACGTCGGCGAGGGTGCGTTCGCGCACAAGGGCGGCATCCACGTGTCGGCCGTCAACCGTCGTCCCGACACCTACGAGCACGTCCCACCGGAGTCGGTCGGCAACACCCGCCGGGTGCTGCTGTCGGACCTGTCGGGCCGCGCCAACCTCGTCGCCAAGGCCGACGAGCTCGGCGATGGGGCCCTCGCCGACGAGGCCGCGACGCTGGTCGGTCGCCTGAAGGAGCTCGAGCACCTCGGCTACGCGTTCGAGGGTGCCGAGGCGTCGTTCCACCTGGTGGCCCGCAAGGTCCGCGGCGACCACCGCCCCTACTTCACCCTGCACGGCTACACCGTGATGATCGACAAGCGTGACGGCGACGGCGGGCCGCGCTGCGAGGCCAACGTCCGTGTGCAGGTGGGCGACGTGTTCGAGCACACGGCGGCCGACGGCGACGGCCCCGTCAACGCGCTCGACCGGGCCCTGCGCAAGGCGCTCGAGGGCTTCTACCCGAGCCTGCGCTCGCTCACGCTCACGGACTACAAGGTCCGGGTGTTGGCCGGGCCCGACACGGGGACCGCCAGCGTCGTGCGGGTGCACGTGGAGACCAGCGACGGCGAGCGCACCTGGGGGACGGTGGGCGCCCACACGAACATCATCGATGCGTCGTACCAGGCGCTCCTCGATGCGATCGACTCGAAGTTGCACGCCGATGGGGTGGCGCCGGGCGGGCCCGTCGCCTTCGCTGCGGAGGCCGCGGCGGAGACGTCCCTTCGAAGCTGAAGCCGAGCGCCGCATCGACCGACGCTTCGGTCGTCACGGAGGGCGCTTCCGCGCAGCGCACCGTTTGACCGTCGGCGCGCCGCGCTGCTATCGTGCCGCCACGGCCGCCTGCCGCCCTCCCGGCGGCCGCCCGTGCCACAGACGGCCTCATCGGCGAGAGCGTGCGCCCCCCGGCGCCGCGTTCTCCGGCGTCGACGATCCGTCTCCGAAAGGGAGCGCATGCCCCACTACTCAGACATCCGCCACCTCGCGTGGCCCCATGAGCGCGACGCCTGCGGCGTCGGCTTCATCGCGTCGTGTCAAGGCACCCCCAGCCGCACCGTCTTGGACCACGCCCTGCGTGCGCTGCGCAAGTTGGCCCACCGCGGTGCCGTCTCGGCCGACGGCCGCACCGGCGACGGCGCGGGCGTGCTCACGCAACTGCCGCACGCCCTGCTGCGGCGCGAGCTCGACGCCGCCGGCATCGCGGTGGAGGCCGACGAGGACCTCGCGGTCGGCGTGTTCTTCGTCGCCAACGACGCGCCCTTCGAACGGATGTACGCCGCGATCGACGAGGAGATCGACGCCAGCCCACTGCGGCGGCTGATGTGGCGCGACCCACCGCTCGACGACGGCGCCCTGGGGGAGCACGCGCTCGCCAAGCGCCCCATCATCCGACAGGTGCTGGTGGCGCGTCCGCCGGGCCTGGACGGCGCGGGCTTCGAACGGTTGCTCTACCTGACCCGCAAGCGCATCGAGGCGCGGCTGCGCGACCTCGCCCTGGGGCGTGCCTACGTGCCCTCGTTCTCGAGTCGCACGATCGTCTACAAGGGGCTGATGGTGCCCGACCAGCTGTCGGTCTTCTACCGTGACCTGGCCGACCCCGACTACCGTACCCAGCTCGCGGTCTTCCACCAGCGCTACAGCACCAACACCATGCCGCGCTGGTCGCTGGCACAGCCGTTCCGATTCCTGGCGCACAACGGTGAGATCAACACGCTGCAGGGCAACGTGAACTTCATGCGCTCGCGCGAGCCGGTGCTCGAGAGCAGCCTCTTCGGCGAGCACGTCCACGACCTGCTGCCGATCATCGAGCCGGGTGGCTCGGACTCGGCCGCCCTCGACAACGCCTTCGAGCTCCTGACCCAGGCGGGCCGCGACCCGCTGCACGCGCTCGCGATGCTCGTCCCCGAGGCGTACGAGGAGCGCGACGACGTCGATCCCGATCTGCGCGCCTTCTACGACTACCACGCCACGCTGATGGAGCCCTGGGACGGCCCGGCGGCGCTGGCGCTCTCCGACGGCCGCTTCGCCGTGGCGGGTCTGGACCGCAACGGCCTGCGACCGCAGCGCTACTGGATCACCGAGAAGGGGCTCGTGATCGTCGGCTCGGAGGCCGGCCTGGTCGACATCGACGAGCGCGTCGTCGAGCGCGGACGGCTCGGGCCAGGCTCGGTGCTGGCGGTCGACACGGCCACCGGTCGGGTGTTGACCAACGACGCGGTCAAGCGCGACCTGGCCACACGGCGGCCGTACCGCGCCTGGGTGGGCGACTACCTGGTCGAGGCGCCCGAGCTCGGCGCCGACGAGGTCGCCGCGCGCGGCTGGGAGCGCGGCGCGCTGACGCGCACGCAGGCGCTGTTCGGGTACTCCAGCGAGGACTACGATCGGATCTTCGAGCCGATGGTGTTCGAGGGCGCGATCCCCTTGGGGTCGATGGGCGACGACACGCCGCTGGCCCTGCTCTCCGAGCAGCCGCAGCCGCTCTACCGCTACTTCAAGCAGCGCTTCGCCCAGGTGACGAACCCGCCGATCGACCCGTTGCGCGAGCGCAGCGTGATGTCGCTCCACACGGTGATCGGTCCGCGCGGACCGCTGCTCGAGGAGGCGCCGCTCTCGGCCCGGGTGCTGCGGTTCGACTCGCCGGTGATCGACGAGGCGCGCTTCGCCTGGCTCAAGGAGCAGGGCGCCTTCCGCCCGCTCACGCTGTCGACCGTGTTCCCGGTCGCGGACGGGCCGGAGGCCCTCGCCACGGCGCTCGAGGAGGTCTGCGACCGGGCCGTGTCGGCCGTCCACGCCGGGCACGGTGTGCTGATCCTCTCGGACCGAGCCGTGGGACCCGAGCACGCTCCCATCCCGATGCTGCTCGCGGCGTCGGCGGTCCATCAGCGTCTGCTGCAGGCCGGCTTGCGCACGCGCACCGCCTTGGTGTGCGATACGGGCGAGCCGCGCGAGGACCACCACATCGCCTGCTTGGTGAGCTACGGCGTCGCGCTGGTCCACCCGTACCTTGCGTTCGCCACGGCGCGCGACGTCAGCCACCAGGCCAAGCACGTGCCGGCGGGCTTCGACGCCGCCCAGGCCGTGCCGAACTACGTCGCGGCCCTCGAGAAGGGCGTGCTCAAGATCATGTCGAAGATGGGCATCTCGGCGATCTCGTCGTATCGCGGGGCGCAGGTCTTCGAGGCCGTCGGGGTCGACGGTGACGTGATCGAGCGCTACTTCACCGGCACGACCAGCCGCATCGGCGGGGTGGGCCTCGAGGCGATCGCCACCGACTCGCTGCGGCTGCACGCCGAGGCCTTCGGCGAGCACGCCAGCCTGCAGGACCGCGGCATCTACCGGTTCCGCAAGGCGGGCGAGTACCACGCGCTCAACCCGCTCGTCTTCAAGGCGCTCCACAAGGCGGTGCGCACCTCGGACGACGCCGCCTTCGACGAGTACGCCCGGCTGGTGGACGAGCGTGCGCCGATCACCCTGCGCGACCTCCTCGAGACGGTCCCCGCCGGCCCGGCGGTGCCCTTGGACGAGGTGGAGGACGTGGCCGCGATCGTGCAGCGCTTCTCGACGCAGGCCATGAGCCACGGCGCGGTGTCGCGCGAGACGCACGAGACGCTCGCGGTCGCGATGAACCGCCTCGGCGGCCAGAGCAACTCCGGCGAGGGCGGCGAGGACGAGGCGCGCTTCAGGCCGTACGAGCGCGACATGCCCGAGCTGTCGAAGGGCGGCTGGTACCCCAAGGCCGGGGACCACGGCAACAGCGCCATCAAGCAGGTCGCCTCGGGCCGTTTCGGCGTGACGGCCGAGTACCTGGTGTCGGCGCGGGAGATCGAGATCAAGATGGCGCAGGGCTCGAAGCCCGGCGAGGGCGGCCAGATCCCGGGGCACAAGGTCGACGCCGACATCGCCCGCATCCGCCGCAGCGTGCCGGGCGTGACGCTGATCTCGCCGCCGCCGCACCACGACATCTACTCGATCGAAGACCTGGCGCAGCTGATCTACGACCTCAAACGCGTCAACGCCGAGGCGCGGGTGTGCGTGAAGCTGGTGGCGACCTCCGGCGTCGGGACGATCGCGGCAGGCGTCGCGAAGGGATACGCCGACGTGATCCAGGTGTCGGGCCACGACGGCGGCACCGGAGCGTCGCCGCTCTCGAGCGTGAAGCACGCCGGTGTCCCGTGGGAGCTCGGACTCGCCGAGGCGCAGCAGGTGCTGGTCGCGAACGGCCTGCGTGAACGCGTGCTGCTGCGCGTGGACGGCGGGCTCAAGACCGGGCGGGACGTGATCGTCGCGGCGCTGCTCGGCGCCGAGGCCTTCGGCTTCGGCACCGCGGCGCTGGTGGCGACGGGGTGCGCCATGATCCGCCAGTGCCATCTGAACACCTGTCCGGTCGGCATCGCCACGCAGCGGGAGGACCTGCGCGCCAAGTACCAGGGGGAGCCCGAGCACGTGGTGCGCTTCATGACGTACGTGGCGCAACAGGTGCGGCTGCTGATGTCGCGCCTGGGTGTGCGCTCGCTCGACGAGCTGGTCGGCCGCGTCGACCTGCTGCGCCCGCGCGAGGTGGCCCTGCCGAAGGCCGCGCGCGTCGATCTGAGCGCGCTCCTGCACGACCCGGACCCCACCGGCACGGTGGCACGGCGGCGGATGCAGCCGCGCAACCGGCGGCCGGAGCGCGAACCGCTCGACGAGCAGCTCGTGCGCGACGCCGCACCGGCGCTGGAGCGCGGCGTGCGCGTGGAGCGCGGCTACGCGATCAGCAACCGCGACCGCTCGCTCGGCGCGGCGCTCGCGGGCGCGGTGGCCCGCCGTCACGGCGACGCCGGGCTCGCACCCGGGACCGTCCGCTTCCGCTTCCGGGGCTCTGCTGGCCAGAGCTTCGGCGCCTTCGCGGTGCGCGGCATGCGGCTCGAGCTCCAGGGCGAGGCGCAGGACTACGTCGGCAAGAGCATGTCGGGCGGCGAGCTGGTGGTGCGCCCGGCGCGCGGCGGCCCGCCCAGCGAGCGCAGCGTCATCATCGGGAACACCGTGCTCTACGGCGCGACCGGCGGCGCGCTCTTCGCGGCCGGCCAGGCGGGCGAGCGCCTCGGCGTCCGCAACTCGGGCGCCCTGGCGGTCGTCGAGGGGTGCGGGGACCACGGCTGCGAGTACATGACGGGCGGCGTCGTCGCCGTGCTCGGCGTGACCGGTCGGAACTTCGGCGCGGGCATGTCGGGCGGGTTGGCGTACGTCTGGGACCCGTCGGGGCGGCTGCCTGGGCGGCTGAACCCCGGCATGGTCGCGCTCGAGCCGCTGGAGCGCGCCGGCGCCGAGCACGTCAACCTCTACCGGGCGCTGGTCGAGCGGCACGTCGCGGTCACGAGTTCGGCCCACGCCAGGCGGCTGCTCGAGGTGTGGCCGCGGACCGTGGCGAGCACCTGGCTGGTCGCGCCGCGCCCCGCGAGCGAGGACGTCGATGCGCAGCCGCTCGCGACAGGTGCCGTTGCCGAGCGGGCGCTCGAACGCCTCCGCGACGCCGGCGACGTGCCGACGGTGATCAGCGGCGCCTGAGCGTCAGAACAGGCAGTGCACGACGCCGTCGAGGGCCGCGACCACCAGCGCGTCTCCGATCGGCAGCGGCCCTGCCTGGATCGGGGCGTGGCTCACCTGATGCTGACCGGCGGGACGCCCGCTGGTGGCATCGAACGCGAGCACCTCGCCCCCCTCGGTCGCCACGTACACCACGCCTGCCGCGACGACCGGCGGCGCCGTCACGGGTGCCGGCAGGTCGGCGTTCCAGGCGTCGTCGCCGCTCTTGAGGGTGAGCGCGTGGAGGCGCTCACCCCACGAGGCGACGTAGACCTGCCCACCGGACGCCGCCGGCGGCGCCCACACCTCGCCCTCGAGGTCGTAGCTCCAGCGGACGTCGTGCGACGCGATGTCGAACGCGTGGAGTTCGCCCCTGCGTGCCGTGAGCAGCAGCACGCCGTCGACGGCCACGGGTGGCGCGACGCTCGGCCCCACCTCGACCTTGAAGCGCCTGACGCCGCGCTGCAGGTCGACCGCATGGAGCCAACCGTCGTCGTCGAAGACGAAGGCGTGCCCGCGGTGCAGACACGCGGCCGTCGCGAGGGCGCGCCCCGCGTCGAAGCGCCAGCGCGGCCGGGCCTGCTCGTCCCAGCGCTCGACGCGGCCGTCGCGGCACGTCACGACGAGGTCGCCGCCGAGCCTGGCGAGACCGACCGCGTCGACGTCGTCGCGCGTCCAGACGGGACGTCCCTGGGGCCATGCGAGCGCCGTCACGACACCGTCGCGCGTCGCGACGACCAAGCGCTCGTGTGCGAAGAGCGGCGCCGTGACGACCTCGTCGCTCAGCGCGAAGCGCGCGCTGACGCTGCCGTCGGACGGATGCAGGATGGCCAGTTGGTCGCTCCGCTGACCGACGGCGATCCAGCCGGCCGCGGCGCCGAGGCCGGCAGGCCACTGGGGCCCCTCGTCCAGGTGCCGTTGCCAACGGAGCTGCAACGGCCGCGTGGTCGCGGGCCCCCCCGGGTAGGTGCCGCGCAGGCCGGGCCCGGCTCGCGGCGATTCGGGCGCGCGCGCCTGGTGCACCGTGCGCAACGCGCGCAGGCGCGCGGCGATCGCGGCGGCGGACGCGGGCCGGTCCTCGGGCCGCTTCGCGAGGAGTCCGTCGACGAGCTCGCCGAGCGCGATCGGTACGAGCGGGGCGAGCTCCGTGACCGGCGTGGGGTTGCCGTAGACGTGCTGGTAGAGCACGGCCTGGTCGTTGTCGGCGTCGAACGGTGCGCGCCCGGTGAGCGTGCGGTAGAGGACGGCGCCGAAGGCGTAGAGGTCGACGGCCGAGCCGATCGGGGCGCCGCCCGTGGCCTGTTCGGGTGCCATGTACTGCGGCGTGCCGAGGGTGAACCCGGTGCGGGTGAGCTCACGCGACGACTCGGTGAGCCGCACCAGCCCGAAGTCCATCACCTTGGGATGCCCGCCGCGCGTCAAGAGGATGTTGCGCGGCGTGAGGTCGCGGTGGACCATGCCGAGACGGTGCACGTAGTCGAGTGCGTCCGCGACGGTGATCGCGGCGGCCAGCAGCGACTCGACCGCCTCCGTGTCGCCGTCGTAGGGTCCGAGGTCGGTGATCGGGCCGCCCTCGACGAGCTCCATCGCGAAGTAGACGTGTTCACCCTGACCGAGGTCGTAGATGGCCACGATGCCGGGGTGGTTGAAGCGCGCCAACGCGCGGATCTCGCGGCGGAAGCGCTCGGCGTCGGTCTCGGTCAGGTGCGGCCTGAGGACCTTGAGCGCGACGGTGCGCTCCAGGCGTCGGTCGTGGGCCCGGAACACATGCGCCATGCCGCCCTGGCCGAGCGGGCCCAGGACGTCGTACCGGTCGTCGATGACCTCGCCGGGTTGGAACATCGGGGCGTCAGCCGTCGTCGAGCGACTTCAGCAACTCCGGGTCGACCTGCCCCGACTCGACGGCCCGGTTGAGCATGGCGATGCCGAGGCGCACGACTTCCGACTTCGAGATCAGGCGTTCGGGGTTCGACAGCTGGTAGGCGGTCTTCGTGATGAGCGAATCCTGCTCCTCGCTGATCACCACCTGCAGACGCTTGCTCTTGTCGCGCTTCGGCACGATGACCCTCCTGGTGAGGCATCATCGTAGCATGTGCGTGTCGCGGGCGTGACGCTTCGTGTTGACACGCATCACATTGCTACTTACACTAGACATGCGCATCATGTGTAACAGCCACATGGTAGGCGCGAGGGGGCGTACCGGATGGACCGCGCGCGAGAGACCATGCACATCGAGGGCGGCCGCTCGCTGCACGGCACGTTGGGCGTCCACACCGCCAAGAACTCGGCCCTGTACCTGATCCTGGCGAGCCTGCTCAGCGACGAGCCGCTCGTGTTGCTCGACGTGCCGCGCCTCGCCGACGTCCTCGTCGAGCTCGAGCTGCTCGAGCACCTCGGCGTCGACGTCCACTGGGAGGGCCGCGAGCTGCGCCTCCACGCCCGCGAGGTGCAGCGCAGCAGCGCTCCCTACGCGCTGGTGAGCCGCATGCGTGCCAGCTTCGTCGCGATGGGCGCGCTCCTGGCCCGGACGGGCGAGGCGCGCATCTCGATGCCCGGCGGCTGCGCCTTCGGCCCGCGCCCGGTCGATCGCCACCTGGCCGCGTTCCGAGCCCTCGGCATCGAGGTCGACGAGAGCGGCGGGGCCTTCGCGGCTCGCCGCACCGGTCCCATCCAAGGCACCGTCGCCTTCGAGGCGCCGACCGTCGGCGGCACGCAGAACGTGCTCCTGGCCGCGGCCCTGGGTGAGGGCGACGTCACCATCGAGAACGCCGCCCTCGAGCCGGAGGTCGCCGACCTCGCGGCCCTGCTCAACGCCATGGGCGGTCGCGTCGAGGGCGCCGGCACCCCGGTGATCCAGGTCCAGGGGGTTCCGCGGCTGCACGGCACCACCTTCCGGCCCATCCCCGACCGGATCGAAGCCGGCACCTTCATGCTCGCCGTGGCCGCGACCCGAGGCGACGTCGTGCTGCGCGACCTCCGCCCCACACACGTCCAGGCGGTGCTCGACGCGCTCTCGCAGACCGGCGTGCGCATCGTGGTCGAGAGCCCGGAGAGCGTCCGCATCGACGCCACCGGCGACCTGAGCGCCACCGACGTCACGGCCACGGAGTACCCAGGGGTGCCGACCGACCTGCAGGCGCCGTTCGGCGCGTACCTCGCGACGCTCCCGGGCGTCAGCGTGGTGCGCGACCGCGTCTACCCGGACCGCTTCACGCACGTCGGCGAGCTGCAACGCATGGGCGCGTCGCTGGAGCTGACCGATCGCACGCTGGTGATCCGCGGCGGTCAGCCGCTGCACGGCGCCGCCGTGCACGCCGCCGACATCAGGGCCGGTGGCGCGCTGGTGGTGGCGGCGCTGGCGGCGCGCGGCGCCTCGCAGGTCAGCGGCGTCGAGTTCATCGACCGCGGTTACGAGCGCTTGGCGTCCCGGCTGGAGTCGCTCGGCGCCTCCGTCTCGCTCGAGCGCGTCGGTGGCTCCGCCACCGCGGCGTCCTCGACGGGCGACGACGCAGCGGGTGTGTCCGGCGCAGGTGTGTCCGGCGCGGGTGTGTCCGGCGCGGGCGTGTCCGGCCGCGGTGCCGGAAGCGCGAGCGGCGCGGGCGGGAACGCGCCCGTCGTCGTGACCCGCGCGGACTGAGGCGCGGCGGCGCCGGCGGGCGTGGCCACCTCGGGTGACGACGACAGTTCGGCCTCGTCGATCAGCACGACCTCACCCGTCCGCGCCTCGAGGATCGTCGGCAGCGCCACCGTCACGTATCTGGCGCGCGGGTCGTCGGTCGCGGATGTGTCGCCCCCTGGTGCCTTCCCCGTGGCGCGCTGCTGTGGGCGCGCGCGCAGCACCAAGCCCGCCAGCGCGAGCGCCACGCCGATACCCATCAGCCACACCCACACCAGGCTGCCCGGCGCGATGCCACGGGCGCGCTCCGCCCGCGGCAGCTCCCCGCGCGCCAGCGCCGCGGCCCGCGCCGATGGATCGCCTGGGAACACGTCGACCACCGGGGCCTGCTGCTGGTCCGAGCTGAACGCCCACGGCGACGGTTCACGGCTGAGCGGTCGCCAACCGTCCGCACGGAACGGGTCGTACACGCCGCTCACCGCGTACAGATCGACCTCCCGCTCGGGCCGCGCGAACGGCGTCAACACCGTGAGCGTGGTGCCGTCCAACACGACCTCGACGGGCACGGGCGCGGCCAGGTCGACGTTGCCATCGACGTCGGCCTGCCAGGCCCACGCCCCGTCTCCGGTCACGCGGATGGCGAGCTGCCAGCCCACACCGAGCGGCATCGCCAGCCCGGAGCCCGGCAGCAGCCGTTCCGCCCCACCATCGGCGCCGTCGACGTAGACCTCGAGGATCGGTTGCGTGATCCCGAGCGCGAGACCGCCGCTCGCGTCGACGGCGCCCAAGGTGAGCGCTATGCGAACAGGATCGCCCTCGAGCAACACGACGTCCACGACGTCGTACCACGCCGGGTCGGCGAAGCGCGGCCCGGTCGGCGGCCGCAGGCTGCCGTCACCGAATGCGTCGCCCGACTGCGCCGCGGCGGCGCCCATCGCCAGGGCGCAGCACAGCGCCAACGCACGCAGCCACGAGTCGGGGCGGCGGCCACGGGCGGCGATCACGGTCGCCATCAGGCGGCGCTCCGGTCGTTGGCGAGACCGAGGAGGGCCGCGGCCAGGCGCGCTGGATCGTGCTGGGCGTGCCGGCCTTGGTCGACCAGCGCGACCGGCAGCAGCCGGATGCCCGCCTCGCGGAATCGTGCCGGATCGATCGCCACGACGTCCGCGTGCTCCTCGGCGTACGCCGCCAAGCGCTCCTCGTCGATCGGCTCGTCGTTGACGATCACCACGTCGGGGTAACGCCCGAGGTGGTCGTGGAGGGCCTCCACGTGCTCCCAGGCGTTCAGACCGGTCGTCTCGCCGTCCTCGGTCATGATGTTGCAGACGTAGACGAGGCGTGCCTTCGAACTCCGCAGCGCGGCCCCGACGTCGGGAACGAGCAGGGGAGGCAGCGTCGAGGTGTACAGGCTGCCGGGTCCCAGGACCACCAGGGCCGCGGCCTCGATCGCGTCGAGCACCTCGGGCAAGGCGTCGGGGGCAGTGGGCACGATGCGGACCTCCGCGATGGCGCCGCCGCCCTCGTGCGCGTGGCGCTCACCCGCGATCTCGCGGCCGTCGCGCTTGCGCACGTGCAACGCCACGGGCCGCGCCGTGGCGGGGTAGACGGCCCCGCCGAGATCGAGCATGCGGTTCGCGGTCCGCAAGGCGTCGCCGAAGTCGCCCTCGATCTCGGTCAGCGTCGTGAGCAGCAGGTTCCCGAAGGTGTGCCCCTGGAGTTCGGCGCCGCGCTGGAAGCGGTACTCGAGGAGCCGGCCGAGGGCGGCCTCGTCGTTCGACAGCGCCGCGAGGCAGTCGACCAGGTCGCCGGGCGCGGGCATGTCGTAGGCCTCGCGCAGGCGCCCCGACGAGCCCCCGTCGTCGCTGACGGCCACCACGGCCGTCAGGTTCGACGTGGCGCCGCGCACGCCGCGCAGCAGGCGCGACAGGCCGGTGCCGCCGCCGAGTGCGACGATACGTGGCCCCTTGGCGCGCTGCAGGCGGTCGTACAGGCGCGCGGCCGCCTCCCTCGGCTCCGGGAGCCAGTGCGACAGCAGCGAGCGGTTCAGGCGTCCCACGGCGCCGGCCGCCAGCCACACACCGGTCACGAGCGTCGCCAAGGCGAACCAGCCGCCCACGAGCGGCCAGGCGCCGGATGCCAGCACCGCCTCGATCGGCTCGCTCGCGGCCATGCGCTCGTCGCCGAGCAGCCACACCGACAGCGCGGCCATCCCGAGCGCGAACACCATGCCACCCGCCACCGCCATGACGACATGGCGCTTCACGCCCATACCGGGTGCGAGCCAGTAGCGCAGCCTGGTGCTGCGACGCGGTGCTCCGACCTGCGAAGCGTTCACGGCAGACCGCGCGTGAACGCGTCCGGCGGGCGACACGCCACGACCGCGTCCGCCCACACCGCGATGGCGACCACGCCGATCTGCCCGATCAGCCGACCGGGACAGACCAGCACGCTCGGCTCGTCTCGATCGTCGAACACGGCCGCGCCGCCCGCGATCTCGCCGTCCCGGTACGGTCGTGTGGGGGCTGGGACGCGCAACGGCGTCGGCACGCCCTCGCCCTGCAGCACCATCCAGCGTTCGCCGTCGTGGCGGATGTGACCCACGTGACCGGCGAGCTCGACCCGGAAGGTCGGCGCCTCGCCCGGCCCGAACAGCGGGGCCCACGACGTCGGCATCAGGAAGCCGACGTCGAGTTCGACGCACGCCCGGGGCGACTCCGGGCTGTGCGGCACCACGACGGCCTCACGAGCGTCGCCGGCGAGCAGCAGCCCCGCCACGGCCTCGGCCCCCTCGCGGGCGCTCCAGCACCCAACCCGCACGCGGACGTACTGCAGACCGTTGCTCATGGTGAACTCGGTGAACGCCGGGAAGCCGGCATCGCGCAAGGCCGCCGCCGTCTCCTGCGCCTCGCGAAGATCGCGCAGCGCCACCGTCTGCACCGCCCAACCGCCGTCTTGCGCCGCGGCGACGACGATCAGCCAGGAGGCGAGCAGCCAGGCCGCGACCCGCAGGGCCGCGGTCATGGCGTCGCCCGCGCGGCGGTCGACGCGGCCGTGCCCCGGACCAGGGCGCCGAAGTTCTCGAGCACCCGCAGGCCGACCGCCTGGCTCTTCTCCGGATGGAACTGCGTCGCGTGCAGGCCCCCGAGCGAGACCGCGCTCAGGAAGCGGGTGCTGCCGTAGCGCGTCTCGGCACCCATGGGGACGCTGTCCGGCGGGAACGTGACGTAGAAGGAGTTGGCGAAGTAGACGAACGCACCGGCCGCCACGCCGTCGAGGAGCGGCGAGGCGCCCAGCGGCCAGATCTGATTCCAGCCCATCTGCGGCACGCTGACGCCCTCGGCTGGGAAGCGGCGGACCTCGGCGTCGAGCACGCCCAGGCCAGACACGCCCGGGGCCTCTTCGGACCCGCGTGTGAGCAACTGGAGCCCGACGCAGATGCCGAGGAACGCCCCGCCGCGCCCCACGTGCTCCGCGACCACGGGGGCGAAGCCGGAGCGCTCGAAGGAGCGCATCACCTGGCCGAAGTGCCCCTGGCCCGGCAGCACCAGCGCGTCGGCCTCGCGCGCCAGCTCGGGATCGGCGCTGCGCAGCACCGGCACGCCGGCGGCGACCAGCGCCTTCTCCACGCTGTGCAAGTTGCCCGCTCCGTAATCGATCAGTACGACTCGCACGGTGCTCAGAGCGTCCCCTTGGTGCTCGGCAGCGTGTCGTGCGTGGTCCGGGTCGCCCGATGGAGCGCCCTGGCCAACGCCTTGATCGCCGCCTCGCAGACGTGGTGTGCCTCGCCCATGGCGAGGATCCTGACGTGCAGCGTCGCCTGGGCGTGGTTCGCGAAGCCGCGCAGGAACTCGCGCAGGTGGTACGCGGAGAAGCCGTTCACGCTGCCCGGCACGCCCTCGGGCTCGAAGGCGAGGAACGCCCTCCCAGACAGGTCGAGGACGACCTGGACCAGCGTCTCGTCCATCGGGACGATCACGTCGGCGTAGCGCTCGATCCCGTGCGCGTCGCCCAGTGCGCTGCGGAGCGCCTGGCCCAGGGTGATGCCGACGTCCTCGGCGAGGTGGTGGACGTCGACGTGCAGGTCGCCGCTGGCCCGCACCTGGACCCCCAACCGTCCGTGGCGGATCAGCTGGTCGAGCAGGTGGTCGATGAAGCCGTGGCCCGTCGCCGCGGACCCCTCGGCACCGTCGAGGTCGAGTTCGACGCGCACGTCGGTCTCGTTGGTGGTGCGGTGCACGCTGGCGCTGCGGGGCTCAGGCATGGCTCTCCTCGGTCCTCTCGGTCGCAGCGCTCCGTGCACCCAGCTCCGCCGTGAGCGCGGCGACGAGCGCGTCGTTCTCAGCCGGCGTCCCGATGCTGATGCGCAGGCAGCCGTGCAGCCCGGGCAGGTGGTCCTGGCGCCGCACCACGATCCCGCGCGCGAGCAGCCCGGCGTGCAGGGCTGCTGCGCCAGCGACGCGCACGAGCAGGAAGTTCGTCACCGACGGGTGCACGTCGATGCCGGGCAGGGTCCGAAGCGCGAGCGCGACACGCTCGCGCTCGGCGACGATGCGCTCGACGCGCGAGCGCACGTACGCCGGATCCTCGAGCACGGTCTCGACCAGCGCTGCCTGCAGCGCCGACACGGTGAACGGCAGCACGGCCTTGCGCAGGTGGACCGCGAGGCCGGGATCGGTGAGCGCGTACCCGAGACGGACCCCACCCATGGCGAAAGCCTTCGAGCACGTCCGCAGCGACACGGCGCCGGGCACGTCGCGCACGACGTTCGAGAAGTCGCTGCCGGCGAACGGGCCGTAGGCCTCGTCGATCACGGTCAACCACCGCGGCGTGCCGGCGCGTGCCAGCGTCCAGACGTCCTCCGCGCTGACCGCGTTCCCGGTGGGCGCCATCGGCGCCGCCAGGAAGTGCACGCCTTCGCCCTGGGCGAGCTCGGCCAGGAGCGCCTCGAGCGGGAGCGTGAAGCCCGCGCCGAGCGGCACCTCGCGCAGCTCCGCGCTCAGGAGTCGCGCCTGCAACGCGTAGAGCGAGAAGGATGGGGCGACGCTCAGGACGCGTCGACCGAGGCCGGCCGCGATCACGATCGCTTGGATGAGGACGTTGGAGCCGTTCGTCACCACCACGCCCTCGACGGGCCAGTCCTCGAGCTCGGCGATCCGCTCGGCGACGCCGTCGGCGTGCATGGCCGGGTAACGGTGCAACTCGGCACGCGCGACGCGCTCGAGCGCGCGCGACCGCAAGGGCTCCGGCAGGTCCCAGGGGCTCTCGTTCTGGTCCAACTTCACCGCTGCGTCGAGCGCCTGGAAACGGTATGCGGGGAGCGCTTCGACATCGGGTCGGATCGCCATGCGCGACATGCTACCCCACCCTCCGGCACGCCCCCGGTGCCCTGTGGGCGTCCCTGAGGGCGCCCACCTGCGCGAACCGTCCGGGCGCCGCAGCCAGCGCGGAGACGGTCGTCACTGGCTGCGTCGGCGTGCCTCGGCCAGGAACGGCTCGGCGGTCTGGGCGAGTTCGGGCGCAAGCTCGACCGCCCGCTCGAAGCTCGCGACGGCGGCCACGAAGCGAGCGACGCCGTACTCGGCCAGACCGAGGTTGAAGTGCGCTTGGGCGTTTCCGGGGTTGCTCGCCACCGCCGCTTGCAGCGCCTCGAGCGCCAGGTCGAGGCGACCGAGCTGGAGGTGCGCGAACCCCAGGTTGGAGAGCAGGATGTCGTTGTCGCCGAGCTGCACGCGAGCGTCGCCGTAGGCGGCGATCGCGCCTCGCGAATCGCCTGCGCGCTGCAGCGCGTAGCCCTGGTAGAAGGCCAGCAGGCCCGCGTCGGTACGCTCGCGCGCCCGGCCGAAGCTCGTCGCGGCCGTGGTCCACTCACCCGTCTCGAGCGCCGACAGCCCTTGCTCGAACGCCACCGCCGCGTCGCCCTCGAGCGCCAGGGCTTCGTCGTCACCGACGATGCGCGCCTGCTGCTCGAGTGCGCCGAGCGCCCGGTTGGCGAGGCCGAGGTCGGGTGCGTCGGCCAAGACCTGCTCGAGCACCGCTCTCGCCTCCGCCACGCGGCCGACCCGACCGAGTGCGATCCCGTAGTAGGCCCGGACGATCGGGTCGCGCTCACCCGCCTCCACCATGGGCGCGAGCGTCGCCAGCGCCTGGCGCGCACGACCCGAGGCGAGCTGGAGTTCGACCAGGCGCAGCGTGAGCGCCTCGTCGTCGCCGACCGCCTCGGCCAGGAGGGCCTCGGCCTCGGCCAGCCTGCCGGCCCGTCCGAGCACCGTCGCCAAGGCCTCGATGGCGGTGACGTTCGCCGCGTCGACGGTGATCACCTCGCGCAAGATGGCCTCGGCACGCTCCAAGTCGCCGGCTGCGACCTGGAGGTCGGCCTCCGCGATCGCCAACGCCGTGCTGTCGGGGTAGAGCTCCCGGCCCGCTTGCACGAAGGCGAGGGCTTGGGGCCCCACGGCGTCGGGAAGCCCGGCCGCGAGCGCGTAGGTGGCGGGGGAGCGGCCGATGGGATCGGCCACGACCTGCTGCAAGAGCGCCAGCGCGCCGCGGGGATCGCCGGAGCCCAGCACCTCGTCGAGCAGGACCCGTTGGATGGTCAGCGAGTCGGGGACGCGTTCCGCCGCGCGCCGCAGCGCCTGCAGGCGTCGCTGCGGGTCGGTCTGCAGCGTCGCGTACGCCAGGTGGGCGTCGACGAGTCGGGGCGCGGCCGCGATGGAGCGGTCGAGCAGCGCAGCGCGCTCGGCGTGGTCGGTGGTCAGGCCGGCCAGCCCGGCCAAGGCCTGGGCGTGGTTCGGGTTGATCGCCAGGGCTGCGCGGAAGGCGCCCTCCGCAGCATCGGCCTCGCCGAGTGCGGCGCGCACGACGCCTTCGACCACCCGCACCTCGGCCACCTCGGGCGCCAGCGCCGAGGCCTCGCCGGCGAGTCGGAGCGCCATGGCCTCGTCGCCCTCCAGCAGCGCCACGCGCGCCGTCTCGGCGCGCAGCCAGGCGCTGTCGGGGTCGAGCTCGAGTGCCGCGCGCAGGTCGTCCAGGCGCGCCCCCGGGAGCCGGGCGCTGGCCACCGACAGCGGACCGAGCGACGGCAGCGACGGCGCCCTCGTGAGTGCGCCGCGCAGCTGCCCGAGGTCCGCCGGCGGCAGGGTGACGTCGGCGCGGCGCAGCGCGGTCTCGGTCAAGGAGCGCCACAGCGCGCTCAGGTCGTTGACGTTGCCCGTGAGCGTCTCGCTGCGATCGTCGTCGCCGACCACCACGACCAGCTCGACCTCGAGCTGGGTCTGGCCGACGATGCGGCCCAGGACGATGGCGTCGGCCTGGAACAGCCGCTGGGCGGCGGCGATCGGGTCGACGCCGGCCTGATTGGCTCGTTGCACGACGACCAACGCATCGCCCACCGGCGGGGCGTACAGGCCGTCGACCTGGTTGATCGCGCGCTGGATGGCGCTGGCGCTGGCCAGGCCGAGCGCGTCGACCGAACGGCTGGCATCGAACGGGAACACGACCACGCGCGTCGTCGCGCCTTGCGCGAGCGCGCTCGCCGAGACCATGAAGAGCGTGAGGGCCGCGACGAGTGCGGCGCTGAGGTGGCGTTGCATCGGGCGAGTGTACCGCGGAGGCAGTGAGAACGCTGAGGCCCGTGCTGGTGGGGCCTCAGGGCCTGTCGCCGGACTCCTCGACGGCGTCGTCGCTGGACGTGTCGGCAGCGGCGGTCGCCGGGGCGGCGGAGTTGGCGGCAAGCGTGCGCGGCGGCAGGGTGAAGGCGCCGGGCAGCAACGCCGCGACGGTCGTCGCGACCACGGCCGCTCCGTCGAGGCTCACCAGCCACACCCTCGCCTGGTCGGAGAACTCGCTCAACACCTGTCGGCAGGCGCCGCATGGCGCGGCCGGAGGCGCGGTGTCGGTGACCACCACCAACGCGTCGAAGCGGCGCTCGCCGGCGCTCGCCATGGCCTGGATGGCGGACTGCTCCGCGCACCGCGCCAGGCCGTACGAGGCGTTCTCGACGTTGGCACCGGCGAAGACGCGCCCGTCGACGGTGCGGAGCGCGGCGCCGACGCGGAAACCCGAGTAGGGTGCGTAGGCGTTCCGCCAGGCCTCCGTCGCCGCGTCCACCAAGGCTGCGGGAGGCGCGTCCGCGTGTCCCGTCGCGCTCACGCCATCCACCCGCGCAGACGCTCGAGGAGCGCAGGTCCCATGCTCAGCAGGCCGACCAGCACGGCGGTGACGGCGCACACCAGCACCGCCCCCGCGGCCGCGTCCTTGGCGGCGCCCACCAGCGCATTCGGTTCGGGGTGCAGCGCGTCCGCGAGCCGCTCGAGCGCGGTGTTGAGCAACTCGCTCCCGATCACCAAGGCGCAGCACACGGCGACGACGGCCGTCCCGGCTCCGAGCCACAGGCTGAGCGCGAGCGCGGCCACCGCCACGACCCCCTGGATCCGCAGGTTCGGCTCCTCGGCGAACGAGCGGGCGATCCCGCGAGCGGCGCCGACCGCGGCGCGGCCGAGACCGGCACGAGCCGAGCGGCGCGCCCCGGTCACGCGCCCGCCCCTGGCGCCGCGGGAACGATCGCCAGCTCGAGCGCACGTGCCTGGGCGGCCTCGAAGCGGGCCCAGGCGGCCGGGTCCGGGTGATCGAAGCCGAGCAGGTGCATGAGTCCGTGGGCCGCGAGGACCACGACCTCACGCCAGGGCGCGTGCCCCTGGTCGGCGGCCTGTCGTGCGGCCGTGTCGAGACTGATCACCACGTCTCCGAGGGCCGCGACGGTCGGCATGCCGACGTCGTCGGGCTCGTGCAGCGGATACGACAGCACGTCGGTGGGTCCCGCCACCCCGCGATGGGCGGCGTTCATGGCGGCGATGGTCTCGTCGTCCACCAGCACGACCGTCACCTCTCGCCCCGCCGCGCCGAGCTCGGCGCCGAGCGCCGCCAGCGCGCGTCGCAGCGCGTCACGCCGCCGGAAGCGACCGGTCTCGTCGAGGATCTCGACCGTCACGGCGTAACCCCTTGATCTCCTCGGCGCTCGGATAGCTGATGCGTCTGTGCAGCACCGCCGTCAGCATGCGCTCGAAGGTGTTGGCGATGACCTCGACGTCGCGGAGGTTGAGCGGGCTCTGCGCCAGTTGATCGTCCTGCAGGCGCTGGTCGAACAGCCGGTCGATCAGGGCGCGGATGCTCCCCTGCGTCGGCTCGGTCAGCGTGCGCGAGGCGGACTCGACCGCGTCGGCGAGGAGCAGCACCGCCGTCTCCTTCGACCGCGGCCGGGGACCCGGGTAGCGGAAGTTGAGCTCGCTGATGCTGCCGGCGTCCTCGAGCGCGCGCTTGTAGAAGTAGGCCAACACGGTGGTGCCGTGGTGCTCGGTGACGAACGGCTCGAGCTCGCGCGGCAAGCGGTACTCGCGCAACAGCTCGACACCGTCGCGGACGTGGCTGGTGATGATCAGGTAGGAGAGGTGCGGGCTGATGTGGTCATGTGGGTTCTCGCCGCTGAACTGGTTCTCGACGAAGAAGTGCGGTCGCCGCATCTTGCCGACGTCGTGGTACAGGGCGCCCACTCGCGCGAGCAGGGCGTTCCCGCCGATGGCGAGCACCGCTTGCTCGACCAGGTTGGCGATGATCTGCGAGTGCTGGTACGAACCCGGCGCCTCGAGCAGCAGGCGTTGCAAGAGCGGATGGCTCGGGCTGGAGAGCTCGAGGAGGCGGAAGTCGGTCAGGAAGCCGACGCCGCTCTCGGCGACCGGCAGCAGTCCGAGCGCCACGACGCCCGCGAGCACGCCGGCGCCGACGAAGATCCCGAACGCCGTCGCGGCCGCGATGGGCGAGAGACCACCGCCCAGGAGCACCATCGCGAGGAGCGCCGTGCCGCTCGCCACGCCGCCGAGGACCCCGGCGAGCAAGACGCCGGCACGGTTGCGCACCTTGTGCACGCCGGCCACCGCCGCCAGCGAGCCTGCCGCGGTGGCGACGAGCGTGAGCAGCGGCGTCGCGGGCACGAGCACCGCTGTCGCGACGGTCACCCAGACGGCCCACATCACGCCCGTGACCTCGTCGATCAGCACGGCCACGAGCAGCGGCACGACGAGGATGAACACGAAGCTGGGCGAGAGCGTGAAGGCCACTCGCTGCAAGACCAGCAGTGCCAGCGTGACGCCGATGACGAACGTGATCTGACGCGGCGTGAGCCGTACCGCCAGGCGGTCGACCGCGTAGCGCCCCGGTAGCGCCAGCAGCAGCGCCAGGAGGAGGCTGCCGAGCGCCACCAGCACCGTGCGCCCGAGCGCGTCGATCTGCGGCGAGTACAGCCCGGCCGCCTCGAGCGTACGGAGGTGCTCGTCGGTCAGCGTCTCGCCCTCGCGCACCACCACCTGCCCCGCGTCGAGTTGCTGCATCCGCATCGGGACGGCCGCGGCCGCGCCGGCGCGGGCCGCTTCGGTGAGCCGCTCGTTCGGTGTCGCGGTGGCCACCAGTCGGCGCTCGAGGAGCACCCGGACCTCGCGCTGGCGCTCGGCCGGCGCCGCGGCCACGGCGGCGTCGATCACGGCGCCGAGCTGCTCGCTACGAACGCCCGCCGACCCGCCGTACAGCAGCGCCAACACGTCGATGCTGGCCTCGGGCAACCCGGCGCCGGCGAAGGAGCCGAGCACGACCTGTTGCAGCGTCGGGTCGACGGAGTAGATCGTGGGCACCTGCTCGCGCGCCAGTTGGCGCTCGCGCTCGGTGGTGATGCGGTCGGGGACGAGCAGGTCGACCGGCGTCACGTACGCCTGGGGGCTCGGATCGCCGATCACCAGGAGGGCCGAGCGGCGCTCGGCGTAGACGGAGTACACCAGCAGCGCGAGCGTGCCGACGACGACGAGCGCCGAGAGGGCACGGCGCACACGATGGCGTTTCGGCGCGACGTCAGCCTTCACGTTCGTAGGCGCGGATGATCCGCGCGACCAGGGGGTGGCGCACCACGTCGCCGTCGTCGAACTGCACGAAGATCAGGCCCTCGATGCCGGCGAGGATCCGCTCGGCAACCTTCAGGCCGCTCTCGACGTTGCCCGGCAGATCGACCTGCGTGCGGTCGCCCGTCACCACCACCCGGCTGTTGAAGCCCATGCGCGTGAGGAACATCTTCATCTGCTCGGGCGTCGTGTTCTGGGCCTCGTCGAGGATGATGAACGCGTCGTTGAGCGTGCGGCCGCGCATGAACGCGAGCGGCGCGACCTCGATGGTGCCGGTCTCCAACAGTTGATCGACGCGATCCGGTGGGAGCATGTCGTACAGGGCGTCGTACAGCGGCCGCAGGTAGGGGTCGATCTTCGCCTGCAGGTCGCCGGGGAGGAAGCCGAGGCGCTCGCCCGCCTCGACCGCGGGGCGCGTGAGGATCACGCGCTTGACCTGGCGCGTGGTCAGCGCCTGGACGGCCATCGCCACGGCCAGGTAGGTCTTGCCGGTGCCGGCGGGCCCGATCCCGAACGTGATGGGGTGGTCGCGGATGGCGTGCACGTAGCGCCGCTGGTTGACGGTCTTCGGCTTGGTACGCCCGGGCAGGCCGCTCCCGCGGTCGTCGTCGCCTGCGTCCGTGGCGGCATCGAAGCGGTGCAGGTCGCCATGGACGATCTCGGCGGCGTGCACCTCGCCGCCGGAGCGGATCGTGGCGAGGAGCGAGCGGAACGTGCGCTCGGCCTCCGCCACGGCGTCGGCATCGCCGCTCAGGCGAACCTCGTCGCCGCGAGCCACGACCTTGGCGCTCAGCCGCGCACGCAGCGCGCGCAGTTGCTCGTCGTTCTGTCCGAACAGGCGCAGCGCCTCGCTCGGACTCCGCAGTTTCAGCGTGACGCTGGTCGCGATGGCTTCCTCCGGCCCCGGTAGGCAACTGGGCCACTCAGCACCATGTGCCACATGATTCCCTTTCGGAAAGACTGGGCGTCGAGCGCCACGAGGTCACGAGCCTGCATCCGTGCGACCTCGCGCGCGCGGCGGTCCGAGCCGCCCGACACGGGCCGCACCCGCTCGACCTCGAGCGCCGGAGCGTCGTCCCTGAGGCTGGCTCGCGACAGCGAGCGGTCCTTCCACGGCGAGGCCGGCTTCGGGCGCCCCTTCGGGAACGGGTCGCGGGCCGGCCGGGGCGCACGCGGCGCGGCCGTCGCCCGCGGGTCCGGGATCGCCGAGGCCGGCGGTGCCGGGGTCGCGATCGTGCGTGCGGCGGTCGC
>SLSM01000293.1 GCA_007130445.1 Trueperaceae bacterium
CGCCTCCCCGACCGGGGCCGCTGCCGAGGGCGCGGCTCCGACCCAGGTCCTGGTCAGCATCGTGACGACCCCGCCGGGTGCGGCGATCACCATCGACGGCTTCCCGGTGCCGGGTGTGACACCATTGCTCGACGTGCCCGTCACCGCCCGGGAGGGCCGCGTGGTCCGCGCCGAACTCGACGGCTTCGAGCCCAACGAGGTCCGGGCCGACCTGCGTCAGGACGCCGATCTGGCGTTGACGCTGGCACCGCTGGGCGCGCCCGACGGCGGCGCCGCGGGCGCCGTCGCCGGCAGCGCCGGCGACCTCACGATCACCATCACCGACACCACCTGGCTCGAGGTCTACCGCTCCACCGCTCGCAACGAAGGCGAGCGCCTCGTCTACACCACCGCCCAGCCCGGGGCCAGCTACAGCTTCGCGCCACCGGTGTTCGTGTACACCGGCAACGCCGCCGGCGTCCGACTCAACCTCTCCGGCCAGGATCTGGGACCGATGGGTTCCCCTGGCGCCGTCCTGGGCCGCGCCTTCCCGGAGTGAGCCACACGTGATCTCGCAGTTGGCGTTCGCGTCGCTGACGCGGCGACCGCTGCGTACGGCCCTCACCGCCCTCGGCATCGCCGTCGCGGTCGGCTCGACGGTCGTGTTCCTGTCGCTCGGGGAAGGGCTGCGCCGCGCCTTCGACGACAGCCTGGCAGGCCTCGGCCCCGACATCCAGGTGAGCTTCGGCGACTTCGACGCCACCTCCCTGAGCTCGGTGCCGCAGCTCCCGTTGCGCTATCTCGACGAGCTCGAGGCCGCCCGAGACGCGTACGGCATCGACACGGTGACGCCCGTGCTGCTCTACCTGCGCGGCTCGCTCGCCGCCACGAGCGCCTTCGTGTTCTACGGCCTCCCCGTCGAGACCGACCTGCGCAGCCTCTACCGTGACTTTGCGATCATCGAGGGGCGGGACCTCGCCGAACGCGTCGCCGACACAGCCTCACGAGAGCGTGGCGTTCCGATCGTCGGCGAGGCCGTCGTCGGCGAGCAGACCTCGCTGCGCTCGAACATCGCCATCGGTGACGTCCTACGCCTCAACCCCAGCGCGGCCTTCGAGGTGGTCGGCGTGGCCGTGGCCGACGGCGGCATCCTCGACAACGCGATCATCGTGCCGCTCGAGCCGCTCCAGGCGGCCCTCGGCTCGGGCGAAAGGGTGTCGTTCCTGACGCTCGCTCTCAGGGACGGCAGCGCTGCGAACGCCACGGCGGAGCGGCTCCGCGCCGACTTCCCCGAGCTCGGCTTCCAGACCCGAACCGACATCGCGTCGGTGTTCGAAGACGCCGTTCGCATCACGGACGTCGTGCGGCTCGGCATCAGCGCCATCGCCCTCGTGGTCGGGGCGATCGCCGTCGCGAACACGATGCTGATGAGCGTCTTCGAGCGCACCCGCGAGTTCGGCGTCGTCCGCGCGGTCGGCGCGCGTCCGCGCTTCCTCGTCGGACTCGTGCTGCTCGAGGCGCTGCTCCTGTCTCTCGTCGGCGCCGTCGCAGGCGTCGCGCTCGGCTTCGCCGGCGCGGCCGCCGTGAACCTCTTCGCCGTCGACCTGGTCGGCCTCGACGTCGCGGCGGTGACGCCTCGGCTCGTCGCCTTCGCCGTCGCGGTGGCCGGCGTGATGGGCCTGCTCTCCGGCCTGCTGCCGGCGCTGCGCGCGGCGCGGGTACCGATCGCGGTCGCGGTGGCGCGGGAGTGACGCGAGCCGCCTGCGCCCCGCTCGTCCGAGCCCTCGCCGCGCTGCTGGTGCTCACGGCGCTCGCTCAGGGGCATGCCCGCTTCGAGTGGCGCGACGTCGTCCAAGACGTGCGCATCCTCGCCGACGGCGGCGTCGAGGTGCGCGACGAGCGGACGCTCTGGACCACCGAGGACTTCGGCGAGGCCTTCGTCTGCGTGCGCCTCCGGGCCGGCGAGACGCTGACGCTGCTGCCGGGCGAGACCGGCGCGATCTCCCCCGGCCCGGCCGCCGAGGGACGCACGCAGTCGTGCACGGGTGGCACCGAGGTGTACGTGACACAAGACGCCCGCGTCCGCGAGCGCCGCGTGCGTTTCGCGTACCGGCTCGACGGCGTGGTCGACGTCTACAGCGACGTCGTGCAGTGGTACTGGAACATCCTCGAGCGCGCCCCCGACCGGCCGGTCGTGGTCGGGTACCGGCTGCGCGTCACCGCGCCGGGGCCCATGGCGGAGCCGTTCGACGCGTTCGTCATGCGCTACGCCAACCCGGAGGAACCGACCGTCGCCTTGTCCCCCGACCGGCGCGTGCTCGACGTCTCGTTCCGGCGCATCGCGCCGGACGACGGCGTCGAGATCCGCTACCTGATGGATCCCACCCTGTTCGAGGAGCGAGGGAGTCGTGCCGGACTGGAGAGCCTGCTCCGGGACCAGTTGCGAGTCGTCCGAGACGACGACCGCTCGCGCTTCTGGCGCGCGCTGCGCAGCCATCCGGCCTGGGCGCTGCTCCCCGCCGCGGGCGTCGCCTACCTGGTGATGGGCATCCTGGGCGCGTACCGGCGGGTCGGGCGCGAACCCGCCGTGGAGGCGATGCGCTATCCGTTCGAGCCGCCGCGCGATGTGGTGCCGGCGGCCGTCGCCACCGTCATGCACCAAGACGTGCAGGCCACGTCGCTGGGACCGGCGTGGTTCGCCACGATCATGGACCTGGCTCGGCGCGGTTTCCTGCGCTTCGAGGGCGAGGGCCGCAGGCTCGTCATCCACCTCGAGGACGCGCCCGCAGGCGACACCCTGGAGTCGTTCGAGCGCGCGGTGCTGACCTATCTCCGCGGCGCCGCCCGCAGCGGTCGCAGCGGCCGCCGCGACCCGGACTCCATCACGATCGCCGAGCTCTCGAGTTACGGGCAGAGCAACGCACAACGCTTCCTCGCGAGCTTCGGGCGGCAGGTCAAGGCGTGGGCGGAGGGGTACTACGGTGGCCCTTACCTGACGCCCGAGAGCCTGGCGGCTCGCAACCATTGGACCCTGCGCTCGCTGCTCGTCGGACTTGCCATCGGCGTGGTGATCTACGCCACGAGCGGACTGGCGATGGCCCTGTCGATCGCCGCGGCCGCCGCGTGCCTCGTGCTGTTGGTCGTGGCCGGCATCACGCTGCCTGCCTGGACACCCGAGATGGCGCGCGAGCACGCCGCCTGGAAGGGCTTCAAGCGCACGCTCACCGACTACACCCGGATGAAGGACGCGCCACCGGACTTCTTCATGCTGTGGGATCGCTACTACGTCTACGCCGCCGCGCTGGGCGTGGCCGAGCGCTACCTGCGCACGCTGCAGCGTGCCGCGCCGGTGGCGGGCATGGACCAGCGTTCGATGGCGGCCCGCGGCGCCTGGTTGGGCGTGGCGAACGCCCGCGACCTGGGGCAGATGTCGCGCTCGATCTCGGGCTTATCGAGCGCGCTGGCGCGCTCCGGGGCCTCTGCGTCGTCCGGCGGCTCGTCGTCGGGCGGTGGCGGCGGCGGCGGCGGCGGATCCTCCGGCGGACGCTGAGGGACGGAAGACACCGTCGCGCTGCGGCCACCCGGGGTACGCTTGAGGGCGTGTTGCACGCAACCGGTCTCCGCAAGACCTACCACACGCCGGCGGGCGACGTGCATGCCCTCCGCGCCTTCGACTACGAGTTCGTCCCGGGTCAGGTCACCGCCGTGCTGGGACCGTCCGGATCGGGCAAATCGACCCTCCTGAACCTCCTCGCCGGCTTCGACGTGCCGAGCGCCGGGGAGGTGTGGCTCGGCGACATCGCCGTGCACCGACTGCCGGAGTCCCGGCGCGCCGGACTGCGTCTGCGGAGCTTCGGCTTCGTGTTCCAGAGTTTCAACCTCGTGGCCGTCTTCAGCGCGCTGCAGAACGTGGCGCTGCCCCTCGGCTTGGCCGGCGTGACCGGGGCAGAGCGCGACAGGCGCGCACGCGAGGCCCTCGAGCGCGTGGGGATGCTCCACCGCGCGGACCACCTCCCGCACAAGCTGTCGGGCGGCGAGCGCCAGCGCGTCGCCCTGGCACGCGCCCTGGTCAACGATCCAGCGGTCCTGTTCGCAGACGAACCCACGGGGTCGCTGGACTCCGTCAACGGGTCGCGGGTGCTGCACGCGCTGGAGGGCGTCGCCAACGACGGTCGGATCGTCGTCCTCGTCACGCACGACGCCGCGCTCGCGGCCCGAGCCGACGTTCGCCTGCGGTTGCGCGACGGCAGCCTCGACGCCATCGAACACGGCGCGGAGCGCCCCGGCGATGTACGACTGCCGGAGCCGATCGAGCAGGATCCCGTCCTCGCGCTCGCCGGGCGTTGATGGCCGGCCGACTCCTGGCGCTGGCGGCGCTGTGGGGCGCCGCAGGGGTGGCGCTCGGCGCCTTCGGAGCGCACGCACTGGAAGGACAGCTGCGACCGGAACGGCTCGCGACGTTCGAGACCGCGGTGCGGTACCACCTGATCCACGCACTCGCCGCGGGCCTGGCGGCCTCGCTCGGCAGCCGCGTGCGCGGCGCGCCCGTGGCGGCGACGCTGCTGCTGGCGGGGTCGGCCGTGTTCGCCGGGAGCCTCTACGCCCTGGTCGCGACCGACGTCGGCACGTTCGGCGCCATCGCGCCGGTGGGCGGCGCGGCCATGATCGCAGGGTGGCTGGCGCTCGCGTGGGGCGCCTGGCGCTCCTCGCCCGCCGGCGGCGCCTGAGGCCGACCGGCGCGTTCGCAGCGCAGCAACGCAGCTACGCAGCTACGTGACGTCGGCGCTGCTCGGAACGACGCCGTCGCGCACCAGCCGCTGGTACCAGCGGTACGACCGCTTCGGCACGCGCCGCTGCGTCGCGTAGTCGACGTAGACCAACCCGAAGCGCTTGGCGTAGCCTTCGTGCCACTCGAAGTTGTCGAGCAGCGACCAGACGAAGTAGCCGCGCACGTCCACGCCCGCCGCGCGCGCGGCCTCGACCTCGCGGACGTGGCTCTCCAGGTAGCGCGTGCGCCGGAGGTCGTCGACCTCGAGATCGGGGTCGGGGCGGTCGCGGTACGCCGCGCCGTTCTCGGTCACGACGATGGGGACGTCTCCCAGGCGTGCCTTGACGTCACTGAGCTGGAACGACAGCGCCTTGGGAGCGACCTCCCAACCCATCGCCGTGGTCTCCACCTCGTCCGGCGGATCGACCAGCCGCAAGCCGATCAGGCTGGCCGGATCGGCCGCCACGCGAAGCTGCGAGTACATGTTCAGGCCGAACCAGTCCAGCGGCTGCCGGATCCGCTCCATGTCGCCGTCGCGCACCGCTCCCGCCAGGATCGCCTCCATCACGGCCGGGTAGCGGCCCGCCACGAGCGGCTCGAGGTGGTTGCCGTTCCAGGCCGCATCGAGCAGGTCCGAGGCCGCGGCGTCGTCCTCACCGTCTCCCTCGGGCACGACCGGTTGCAGATTGAGGATGGTGCCGAGGCGCCACGACGACCGCTCGCTCCGAAGGCGACGCAACGCGTGACCCGTCGCCAGGTTCAGGTGGTGCGTGGCCGCGGCGTAGGTCGCGAGGTCGGTCTGCCCCGGCGCGTGGACACCCAACAGGTGACCCAGCAGCCCGGCGACGTTCGGCTCGTTCAGCATCGCGACGTGTGCCACCCGATCGCCCAACGCCCCCATGACGGACGCCGCGTAGTCGCCGAACCACTCGACCACGTCGCGATCGGCCCAGCCGCCCTCGTCCTGGAGCGCTTGCGGGAGGTCCCAATGGTAGAGGCACAGCCACGGCTCGACGCCCCGCTCGAGCAGGCCGTCGACCAGCCGGTCGTAGAAGCTCGCACCGGCGCGGTTGACGCGACCGCGGCCGTCGGGTAGCCACCGAGACCACGAGACCGAGAAACGATAGGCACCCACGCCGAGCGCCTGGACGAGGTCGAGGTCGTCGACCCAGCGGTGGTAGTGGTCGCAGGCGACGTCGCCGGTATCGCCGTTCGCCACCCGGCCAGGGGTGTGGCTGAAGGTGTCCCAGATGCTCGGGCCACGACCGTCGCTGGTCGCGGCGCCCTCGATCTGGTACGCAGCGGTCGAGACGCCCCACACGAAGTCGGGTGGGAACGCAGGCGTGGAGGCGTCGGAAGGCACGATGTGCGGCATCCTACCAGGGGCGCCCCTGGTAGGATGCCGCGCGTGACGCCCCCTTCGCCCGCGCGCGTCTCGGCCGTCCTGGCGCTGGCCATCGCAGCGATCAGCGTGGCGGCGATCCTGGTCCGCCTGGCCGACGCGCCCGGCGTGGTCGTGGCGTTCTGGCGCATGGCGATCGCCTGCGTCGTCGTCGCCCCATGGACGCTCCGCGCCCTGCGCCGCAGCCCACTCACGCACGCCAACGCCTGGACGACGGTGGCCGCCGGCGTCTTGCTCGGCCTCCACTTCGCGACCTGGATCACCTCGCTCGCGTACACCACGGTCGCGGCATCGGTCACGCTCGTGGCCACGACCCCGCTGTGGGTCGCCGTGCTCGGCTGGCTGGTGCTCGGGCGCGCACCGACCCTGACCGTGCTCCTGGGCGTGCTGACGGCCGTGGCGGGGGGCGCGATCATCGCGTTCGGCGACCTGTCGGGCGCGGCGGCCACGTCGTCGCCCGCACCGCTGCTCGGCAACGCACTGGCGCTCGTCGGTGCCGTGTCGTTGGCCGGGTATTTGTTGCTGGGCCGCAGCGCGCAACGCCACGGGCTCTCGCTGCAGGGCTACGTGGGAGTCGCCTACGCCGTGGCGGCCGTGGTGCTGTTGCCCTTGCCGCTGCTCTTGGGCCACGCGTACATCGGGTACGGGTTCGGGAGCGCCGGCTGGATCGTGGCGCTCGCCCTCGTGCCCCAGTTGATCGGACACACCGGGATCAATTTCGCGATGAAGCATCTCGATCCGACCAAGGTCGCCACTGCGACGCTGATGGAGCCGGTCGGTGCCGGGCTGGCGGCATGGCTGCTGTTCACCGAGGTCCCGGCCGTCCTGACCGTGGTGGGCGCCGTCCTCGTGCTGCTCGGCGTGGGGTTCACGACCCGCGGGAGGGGGGTCGTGGCCGAGCCGGCCGCGTCAGGGACGTAACCACGCCCGTCACGCCGCGGCATGCATGGTGCCCCTCGTTCTGCTACAATCAGCGGGTGATGGAACCGAGCGCGGTCCCCCCGACGATGCGCTCGAGCCAACCCACATATCCGGACCACACACTGACGTGAGCCTCGCAGCAGCCCGCGGGCTGTTGGGACGCACGCGTCGGTCGAAGGGAGTCATGCGTTGAAAGAATCGCCCAAGACGTTCAAGAGCGGTGACCAGGTCGTGCTGCCACCGTACGGCGTGGGCATCGTCTCCGGCACCACCGTGAAGACGGTCGCCGGCAGCGATCACAAGTACTACCAGGTCGACTTCCCCAACGGCACATCGCGCGCCTTCGTGCCCGTGAACGCGCCGCAGGAAGCCGGGCTGCGCCCCGCATTGACGCACGACGAGGTCCAAGCCGTCCTGGAGCGACTGCAGCACGGCCGCATCACGCTGCCCAAGCAGTGGGCCGCACGCCACCGCAAGGTCACCGACATCCTGACGAGCGGCGACCCCTACCAGATCGCCACGCTCGCCTCCGAGCTGCGCCGCTGGGACCTCGAGCGCGGCTTGCCCGACCTCGACCGCCAGGCCTACCGTCGCGCCCTGCGGCTCTTGGCCGGCGAGGTCAGCGCTGTGCTCGACATCACCACCGAAGAGGCGCGAGCGATGATCGACGCGGGCGAGGA
>SLSM01000386.1 GCA_007130445.1 Trueperaceae bacterium
AGGCGCTCGGCGTGGTGCGCCTCGCGGCGCACCACGCCGGGGTGAGCGTCTCGAGCTACGGGCCGCTCCAGGTGAAACAAGCACTCGTCGGCACCGGACGTGCCGACAAGGCGCAGGTGGCGTACATGGTCCGGGCGCTCCTCCGGTTGACGACGGCGCTCCCCAACCACCACGTCTCGGACGCCCTCGCGCTGGCCCTCACCCACTGGAGCGCTTACCGGATCGGCGAGCGCGCCGGCCGGACCCCTTCGTGACCGACGGCTCGGCCGGTCCGTCCTCGCGTCGCCGCTCGACGCTCTCGTTCGCGGCCTCGCCCCCGGACCGAGCATCGCTGCGCGTGACGCGTCCACGCGAACGCCGCGTGCCGTCGCGCGCGGGCGCACGGGCCACGGCCTCGCTCTGCTGCTGCAGCACGTCGACCCGATAACCGCTCGCCTCGAGCGCGCGCAGCGCCGCACGCCGCCAGGCCAGCGCCGCGTTGGCGGGCCCGGACCCAGGGCGTTGCAGGCGCATCAGGGCGTACGTGACGTCGATCAGTGCGACCACGCCCTCCCGGTTGAACCACCGCACCCCCTCGAACTCGTTCACGCCGAGCACGTCGACGGCCGCCGAGGAGCCGAGCGAACGCTCCAGCCAACGCGCCGGCTCGGGCGTCGCGCCCGTGCTGCGCCAACCGTCGAAGGACGCGATCCAACCGGACAGGGCGACCTCTCCGAGCGCCGACGGCACGCTCTGGCCGGACGTGGCGGCCACGTGTCTGGACACGACGCGGCCGAGGCGCAGCGAACGCCACGTCTCGAGGGGCCACGCCGCGTGGAGGACCAGGTGCAGCGCCCATGCCACGGCGCTCGTGCCGCCGTCCGACGCCTGTCCCAAGCGCTGCGCCGCACCAGGGCTGAGCGGCGCGAGCGCGCTGTCACCAGCGCTGACCGGGCCCTCGCGCAAGAAGCGCGCCCACGCCTCGGTGAGGTCCGAGCCGGCGTGCGGCGGCGTGCGCAGCAGCGCGGCGAAGGCGTCGTGGACGCCCTCGAGTCGGAGCTCCTCGAGCGCCTCGTCGAGCGACGGTGTGCCTGCACCAGCGAGACGAGCGTGCAGGCGCGACAGCCGTCCATCGACGTCGACACGCTCGTGCACGTCGACGAACACGCGCCGGGCATAGCCGTCGAGCGCCATCCACAAGCCGCTGCGGACCACGTCGTCGGAGCGGTGGAGGAACGTCAGTCCCGAGACCTGCTCGAACATCACGACGAACCGGTCGCCGCCGCCGCCGCGGATCCCCAACGCCGCGGCCAGGTCCTCGTGCCGCTCACCGTCATCCCCGACCCGGAACGCGACGGAACGTTGCAAGCCGCCCTCCGAGCGCTGGTAACGCAGGTTCACCAGCACCAGACTGCCCGAGCCCAAAGCATGGTTGCTGAACGCGTAGACGTCCTCGAGCACGCTGCCGTCGGCGGCCTTGACGTCGAACAACCTGAAGCGTTCGACCTCGGCGAACTGCGCGCGCCGGTGCAGCAGGGGCACGATCTCGCGATCGTGCCTGGCCAGCAGGCGCTCGTCGGGGGACTCGTCGGTCCGCGGTGCCCGGAACTCCATGCCGTACTTCTCGCGATACCCCTCGAACTGGCCGTGGCCGATCATCGGGAGTCCAGGCAGCGTCGCGAGGAGGGTGGCGACCGCGAAGTACTTGTCGCCGTCGCCGAACTGCACGCGCGCCGATTCCTCGTCCGGGTTGTTCATGAAGTTGACGAAGCGCTTCAAGATCTGCGGGTCGAAGGCCAGCGTCTCCTTCATCAACTCGCGATAGCCGTGCCCGTCCTCGTCCTTCGTCATGTGCATGAACGCACTGTTGTAGACACGGTGCATGCCCAGCGTGCGGACGAAGAACCCCTCCATCATCCAGAAGGCCTCGGCCAACAGCAGGGTGTCGGGCGCTTCGAGGGCGACGCGGTCGACGACCTCACGCCAGAACTCGTGCGGCATGGCGGCGTCGAACGCGGCGTCGTCGAGCGCCCCATAGCGCGCGCGCGACGGGATCGCGCCACCGTGACCGGGCTCGGGGTACCACAAGCGGCGAACGTGCTTGCGGGCGAGCGTCATCGCGGCGTCGAAGCGGATGATCGGGAAGCGCCGCGCCACGGCCAGGATCGTCTGGATCACCGCCTCTCGCACCTCGGCGTTGAGGTAATCGAGCTGCGCGGTGTCGTTCCACGGCATCGCCGTGCCGTCGTTGCCGTGGTAGAGGAAGCGCGTCTCACCCGTCGCGGTGTCGCGCCGCTGGAACACGACCGCGGCGTCGGTGCCGTCGAAGTAGCGGTCCTCGATCTTCACGCTCACGCGCGGGTCGGTCGACAGCTCGGGTCCCTCGAAGCGATACGTGGGGAACGGCGGTTCGGCGACCTGCACGAACCACGACGGATGCTCGACGACCCAACGACCGTCGATGCCCACGTGGTTCGGCACCATGTCGGACGCCAGCCGCAGACCGTGCCGAGCGGCGCTCTCGCGCAGGTGCTCGTACGCCTCTTCGCCACCGAGATCGCCGGCGATGACGTAGTCGTAGAGCGCGTATGCGGATGCCACCGCATCGGCCTGGCCCCGCAACTGCTTGATCGTGCGCGACGCCGGCGAGCGTTCCCACAGGCCGATGAGCCACAGCGCGTTCACGCCACGCCGCGCCAGGTCGGCGAGGGCCTCGTCCGGGATCTGGTCGAGTCTCCTGACGTCACGCCCGTAGCGCCTCGCGAGTTGGTCCAGCCAGACGTAGGTGTTCTTCGCCATCATGACGACGCGGGGCATCCAGCCGGCATCCGGGCTGAAGCGCTCTTCGTCGCTGCCGACGCTCCTGATCATGCCGAGCGCGTGCCCGGGCGGGGGTCCGCCCGGCGCGCCGCCGCCGCCACGATCGCGATGGACCTCCTCGAGGGCGTCGATCGCGCTCAGCAACGACCCCAGCAACGCTCCGAAGGCGTCGCCGAGCAGCCCCGTCCAGCGCTCGCGTACGAAGCGCAGTTGTCCACGCAGGTCGTTCGGCGACCCCCGCATCGGTGCGAGCAGTTCGTCGAACAGCGATCCCCCAGCCCCACCGGGCCCGGGCCGCTCGGACATGGTGTCCCGAAGCGACGCCAACACGGCGTCGTAGGCCGTCGACTCGCGCAAGGGGCGATCGTCGACCAGTGGACGCGCCCCGACGAGCGCCGGGTTGGCGTTGGCGAGCCAGCACGTCAGCATCTCCTCGAGCACGACCTCGGATCCGGTCACGCCCTCGATCGTCTCGTCGAGCTGTGACTGCGGCGTCATCACACCCGCAGCCACTTCGCGGGTGGGATAGCGCGCGACGAACGCGCGCAGCGCCTGCACGGCGTCGTCGCCGTGGTCCTCGTGGGCACGCGCGACGGCGGCCGTGAACACCTCGGGATCGACCGCGCGACGGTGGTGTGCGATGAGCAGGTGATAGACCTCTTCGAGCAGGGCACCGGCGAAGAGGTCCGCACCCGACAGGGGCTGGTCATGGGGTGCGCGGAGCGCCTCGACCGCCGCGGCCACGCGGGCGCAGGCATCTGGATCGGCCAGCAGCAGGTCTCCACGAATCGAGACGAGGTCGTCGTCGACGCCGTAGCGGCGGCGCGCGTCGAGGGCGACGTGGAACCGGCGCTCGCGCCCGGGGGCGGGCCATGGGAGTCGAACAAGAACGTGCACGCGCTCACTCCTCCCTCGGGGCACGCGAAGCAGCCCGATCGTCAGGACCGGGCACGCCCGCAGGGGCCGCGCTCGACGACGCGTCGGTCACTCCCGCCAGGGCGGCGTGCGTGCTGTCGAACCTACCACGAGGATGGGGGCCTACCCGGGTATGCTGGCGCCATGCGCCCACAGAGGACAGCGGCATGACGAGCGACGCGCCATGGTGGAAGGACGCCGTGCTGTACGAGTTGTACGTGCGTGCGTTCCGCGACGCCGATGGCGATGGGCACGGCGACCTCAGGGGCGTGATCGAGCGGCTCGATTACGTTCGTGACCTCGGCGTGGACGTGGTGTGGCTGCTACCGATCTCGCCCTCGCCGCTCCGTGACGACGGCTACGACGTCAGCGACTTCACGGCGATCCACCCCGACTACGGCGACCTCGACGATTTCGAGGCGCTGCTCGTGGCCGCCCACGAACGCGGGTTGAAGGTCATCACCGACCTCGTGCTGAACCACACCTCGAGCGATCACCCCTGGTTCCAGGCCTCGCGCCGCCGCGCGGAGGGCAAGGACGATTGGTACGTCTGGACCGACGATCCGCAGCGCTACGCCGACGCACGGGTGATCTTCACCGACAGCGAGGCGTCGAACTGGACGTTCGACGAGGTGCGCGGCCAGTACTACTGGCACCGCTTCTTCCACCACCAGCCCGACCTCAACTACGACAACCCCGACGTGCGCTCGGCCATGAAGGACGTGGTGCGCTTCTGGCTCGACCTCGGCATCGACGGCTTCCGCCTCGACGCCATCCCCTATCTATACGAGCGAGAGGGGACGAACTGCGAGAACCTGAGCGAGACGCACGCGTTCCTGAAGGAGTTGCGCGCCTTCATCGACGCCATCGCACCGGATGCGCTGCTCCTCGGCGAGGTCAACCAGTGGCCCGACGACACGCTCCCGTACTTCGGCAACGGGTTCGACGAGATGCCGCTGCTGTTCCACTTCCCGGTGATGCCGCGGGTGTGGAAGGCGCTGGCGGAGGGCAGCGCGGAGCCGATCCGTTGGATCCTGGATCGGACGCCTGCCATCCCGCCGTCGTGCCAGTGGGTGGTGTTCCTGCGCAACCACGACGAGTTGACGCTGGAGATGGTGACCGACGAGGAGCGCGCCTTCATGTACGGCCACTACGCACCCGAGCCCGCGATGCGGCTGAACGTCGGGATCCGTCGACGCCTCGCGCCGCTGTGCGACTTCGAGAGGCCGCGTATCGAGCTGCTGCACTCCATCCTCATGACCCTGCCGGGAACGCCGATCATCTACTACGGCGATGAGATCGGCATGGGCGACGACGTACGCCTCCCCGACCGGAACGGCGTCCGAACGCCGATGCAGTGGGACGACGGGACCGGCGCAGGCTTCAGTCGCTCCGAGCGACCGTTCGCGCCGTTCCCAGCTGGGAGCAGCGCGCCGGAGCACGTCAACGTCGCAGCGGCCGAGCGCGATCCGGACTCCTTGCTCCATTGGATGCGCGCGCTGATCGCGACACGCAAGGACCACCCGGCGCTCGGAGGCGGGACCTTCGTCATGCTGCCGAGCCCCGATCCGGCGCTCGCGGTGTTCCTGTCCACGCATCACGACGATGCCGTCGTGGCCGTCCACAACCTGGCTGCCGCGCCGCGCCGAGTGGATCTCGCTGTGCCGGCGCTGGCTGGCCGTCGCCTCGAACTCGGGTTCGGGGGGCGTCTCGGGCCGGGCGCCGAGATCGGTCTCGAGGCGCTCGCCGAAGCGCTTCCGATCTCGCTGGGCGCCCACGGCTACGCCTGGTGGTGGCTCAGCGAGGCCACGCCGTGATGCGCCCTCGCCCGTGGGTCGCGATCGCGGTGACGATCGCGCTGACGCTGGCCGCGTGCGCCGGTGAGCTCACGACGCCCGGCGAGCCGTTGCGGTTGCTGGCCGCCACGGTCCCGAGCGCGTTCGAGGGCGAGGCCTTCGAGGCCACGCTGCGGCCGACCGGAGGCCTCCGGCCGTACCGTTTCAGCGTGGTGGACGGCTCGCTCCCGCCCGGACTCACGATCGAGAACGGGCGCATCGTCGGCACTCCGACGGCGCAGGGGCGGTTCGCGTTCACGGTCGAGGTCCAAGATGCCAACCTCAACCGCACGGTGCAACGACTCGAACTCGCCGTCGGGCCGCTCCCCCCACCGGTCGTCACGATCGACGTGCCGACGACCGACCTGCAGCGCCCGACGGAACTCCGGCTGCGCCTGTCGTCCGGTCGTGGCTGGCGAGGCGCCCAGGTCCTCGTCGAGTGGGACGCGGAGGCGTTCGCCCTCGATGCCGACTCGGTGCGCACGGCGCAGCGCGACCTCCTCGCCGTGTGGGAGGCCGCACCCGGACGCCTCCGTGTCGACCTCGCGATCGCGGGCGAACCGCTGTCGCGGACGACCGATCTCGTGCGCTTCACGCTCACGCCGACGGTCGCCGCGCCACTCGTGCTCGATCTCGAGGTCGTGTCGAACGCTGCGGGTGGGACCACCGAGAGTCGGCGCAGACTCGGCGCCGCCGCGTCCCCGTCCGCACCGTCCGACCTCGACGCCGAGGCCGCTGACGAACGAGACAGCCCGATGACCGAGGACGGCGAGACCGGTCCCGACGATGACGACGCCGAATGGGACGAAGACCTCGGCGGAGACGAACCGTGATCGGTCGCCGCGGCGTCGCCTCGCGTCATCCCGTGCTGGAACGCGTCGCGCGAGCGCTCGGCGTCGCGGCGCTGGTCGCCGCCTTCGCCACCGGATCGGCCGGCGCCTTCCTGGCGCTCGACCTCGACGAGCGTCTCGAACGAGCCGTGGACGTGTTCGTCGGCGAGGTCACCGCGGTGCAGGGTGAACGACGCGCCGACACGCCCTGGACCGTGGTCACGATTCGCGTCGAGACGTGGCTGCTCGTGGACGGCTCGCCCGGTACGCTCGGCGCCTTCGAGCGCACGCTCGCCTTCCTGGGCGGCACCGCTGCCGGCGTGGCGTCGCGCCAGGTGGCGGGGTTCCCAGACGTCTCCGTCGGTGATCGGTTGCTCGTCGCAAGCTACGGCGACGAGGCCGTCGGTGCCTCGCCGATCGTCGGCGTGACGCAGGGTCTGTGGTTCGAGACCGATGACGTGTGGCGGGACGCGTTCGGAGCGGCGCTCGCCATCGACGGTGCCGGACGCGTGCTGCTCGGCGACGCTGGGGATCCCGAGGCGGTGTGGTTGCCGGCACTGCGGACGCGACTCGACGAGCTGCGAGGGGCGCCATGACCCGGAGCACCACGGTCGTCGCGCTGCTCATCGTCCTCGCCTGCACGTCCGTCTCCCGCGCATGGACGCTGCGCGTCGACGACGCTGGGGGGCCGGCAGGCCTCGCGGAACGCGTCGCCGCCGCCGAACAACGCTGGCGCGACGCCGGCGCGGACCTCGCCGCGGTGGACCGCTCCATCGTGGTCCGCTACGAGGGTGCCGAGACCATGGGTCCGGATGCGCTCACCCTGGTGGTCACCGGCGGCCCACCAGGCGTCGATCTCGAAGTGTGGGTACGTTCCGACGCGGACACCGACGCACTCCTCGACGATGCCCTGGTGGTCGCGATCGGCATCGCCCTCGGAGGCACGCCCGGCGTCGGGGTGCTCGATCCGCGCCTGGGTACCGACCCGCGCGTCCCCAGCGCCGACGACGTGGCCGCGCTGGCACCAGGTCGGGGACTCCCGGGCGACGTGACCGGAGACGGCACCGTCGGGTTCGCGGATCTGTTGGCCCTCGCCGAGGCGTGGGGTCGTCGCGGCGTCAACCTCCCGGCCGACCTCGATGGTGACGGCACCGTTGGCGACGCCGATCTCGAGATCCTGCGCGCGAACTACGGCTTCGCTCCACTCCCCTCCGAACGCGCGGCGGCGCCGCCCGTGCCGCCGGAGGCCGAGGACGCGCTCGACGAAGGCGAGGACGACGCGACCGACGAGGGCGACCGCGACGGCGACGAGACCGACGAGATCGGCGACGAGAACGAGAACGAG
>SLSM01000252.1 GCA_007130445.1 Trueperaceae bacterium
CGGAAGGACCAGCACGACGCTCGGATCGGTGTCGGCGCCGGCATGCGTCGTCAACGCGCCGAGCGTGAGCACGACGGCGGCCGCGACGAGCGCGGCGAACGGGCGAACGCGGGCTCCGGCATCTGCGATTGGGGTCGTGGTCTGCTCGTCCATGCGTCCACCGTGGCGCGAACGCGCGCCGCCGTCCGTCTCGACGACGACGGGCGACCGATCGCCGCGACGCATCCGACAGACCTGTCCGCATGGCGCGAGCACCCGCATGGCGCGCGCGTGAAGGGGCGCCGGCCCAGTCGTCATCGGCCCTTCACGGGCGCGTTGGTATCGTGGGCGCGTGCTCAGGTGGACCGTCGTCGCGCTCGCCGCCGTGCTCCTCGTCCTCGTGGCGTTGACCGCGCTGCCGGACCGTCGCGCCGATCCCCCCGACGCCAGCATCCGCCTGTTCGAGGCGCGCCTGACGCTCTACCCCGAGGCCGACCCGGACGCGATTTGGACCTTCGTCGTGCCCGAGGCGTCGTACGACCCGGCCGCCGAGACGACCACGCTCTTCGACCTGCGCGACGGTTCGCGCAGCGTGGCCGGGGAGGTCGACTTCACGCTCACGGGCGACGAGCTCGTGATCGACCGCAACGATGACCTGCGCGGCGACGCCCTCCAGGCCGTGCTGCAGGCCGATGGCCTGGTGCTCGACATGGCGGCGCGCGCCGGGCGTCAGGTGCGCATCGACCAGCGCGCGGGGCGCTTCGAGGTGCCCCGTGCGACGATCACCGGCGACGGCCTCGACGGCGTCTACGAGGACATGCGCATCGCGTTCGACTTCACCGAGTTCGAAGCCGGTGGCCCCGGCACGGTCGGCTACGCCACCTTCGAGGCGGAGCGCGCTCCCGCCGAATGACCCCAGCACTGAGAGGACACACCGTGCCGAACCCGCTCACCGTCACCCACCGCCGTCCGATCACGACGCGCCTCGCGTTCCTCGCGGCGACCCTGCTCCTCGCGTTCGGCGCGGCGCTGTCCCAAGGCGATGCATCGGCCGCCGACGACGCGCCGCCCGCCGTCGACGAGCTCGCCGACGCACCGCTCGAGGGCGAGGCGCTCGAGCGCCGCCTGATCACCATCGACTCCTCCGGCGGTACCCAGAGCGGCAACCTGCGCTTCGGCCCGATCGTGTACGAGCACCCCGATGCCGACGGCATCGTCGCCACGGTCTCGACGCTCACCATCCGCGCACCGCGCGCCGAACTGCGCGCGCCCGACGAGGTGTTGCTGTCACAGGCGCAGGGGCGGCGCGAGGCCGACTTCGATGGCGGGATCGTCGTCACACGGGGGCGCCTGAGCGCCACCGGCGAGCGCCTGGCGTACAGCGAGGCCACCGGCCTCGGCATCCTCTCGGGCGGCGCCACGGTCGTGATCGCGCCGGCATTGGAGGGGGAGGACGAGGTCGTGATCACCGCCGAGCAGGTGGTCTTCGACGTCGACACCGACATCAGCATCTCGCAGGGCAGCGTGCTGCTCGTGAACGGCGACCAGACCGCCGAGGCGGAGCGGCTGCTGTTCGAGGAGGCGCGCGACCTGGGCCAGCTCACGTCGGAAGACGGCCGCGCACTCGTGACGCGCCAGGGCGACGAGGGGCCGCTCACGATCGAGGCCGACGAGATCCGGGTGCTGACCGACCTGAAGGCGCTCTACGCCGTCGGAGGCGTGGTCGTGGTCGACGGACCGATCACCAGCCGCGGCGACGTGGTGTTCTACGACGACGAGGAGGAGGTCGCCGAGGTGCTCGGCGCGCCGGCGGTCGCTGTCGACGAGGCCGCGGGCGTGCGCCTCGAGACGGACCGCATCCGCCAGGACGTGCGCTTCCGCTTCGTCGAGGCCATCGACGCCACCCTCCCCACCACCTACTCGGCCGACCAGTTCGCGCTCACGGGGGAGTGAGCGTCGCGTGCCGCGGCGCCGCCTTCGGCTCGCGCTCGCGGCGCTGCTCGGCGCGCTCGCGGCCGCCGCCCTCGCCCAGGGCGGCACCGCCACCACCGTCACCGTCGAGCGCGGTGAGCGCGTCATCACCGTCGTGCAGCGCGCGCTCGCGGCCGAGGGCGCGCGCAGCATCCTGAACAACCCGAACTGCGGCGACGGGGTGCGGACCAACCTCTTCGTCGGTCCGCCACCCGGCTTCGTCGAGACGACGATCGAGGCGACGCGTCTCACCTCGGCCATCGCGATCGTGCGCGTACCCGATGGCGACGAGGACGAGACCATCGAGCTCTTGCCGGGCCGCGCCACGGTCGATCGCCCGGGTTGCCTCGAGACGGTCGACGACACCGACGCCGAGCCCGTCACCTTGGAACAGGGCCGGACCACGGTCACCGGCACGCGCTTCTTCCTCGAGCAAGACACCGACCTGGCCCGCATGGACGGCCCCATCGTGCTGTCGAGGGCCAGCGACGACGGCTCGGTGACACTCGAGGCGACGGCAGGGGCGCTGTTCCTGGACGTGTCGACAGAGGTCGCCACGCTCGAGGGCGACGTGGTGGTGACGAGCGACGACCGCGTCAGCCGCGCCGACCGCCTCGAGCTCGACGAGGCATCAGGCGTCGCCCTCCTGACCGGTGATCCGGCCGTCAGCACGCGCGGTAGCGAAGAGGTGCGCGGTCGGACGCTGCGCTACGACCTCGAGACCGACGACGTGGTCGCGATCGGCGCGGTGGGCGCCACGTTCGAGATCGACCTGGATTAGGGCACCTGGGCACACCACGCCCGCACCAGAGCGTCACTCCACGGCACGCCTTTGTAGCGCCTGGCGGCGGGGGTGAGCGAGGCGACGGCGTCGGCGAACGCCTCCCGGCGCTCCGGCGTCGGCAGCGCCTCGGGCAGCGGCGTGACGTGGACGCCGATCGCGAACAGCGCAAGGCCGACCTCGGGCAACGGCAGCGTCGTCTGGCGTTCCACGCGCAGCCAGCCGTGCTCGAGCGCATGGTCCGAGCGCATCGGGCGCGCGTGACGCGGGTGGCGCGAGCGCGCGCCGTCGGGGGAGACGCCCCACACGTAGCGGACGAAGGGTCCCTTCGTCACCATCGCCTCGATCAGCGCGGGCGCCGCGCGGTGCAGGACGTGAGCGTCCGGGACGGGCGCGTGCAGGCGCTCGAAGCTCGCGCCCGCCATCGCACCGGGGTCCCAACCGCTCGGGAACGCCACGTGCAGCCAGGCGACCCGACCGGCCCCCGCGGCCGAAGCTGCGGTGCTGGTGGCGCCGTCCGCGGCGCGCCCGGCGACGCCAACGGCGGCGCCCGAGAACGCAGACGCGTGGCGGGTACCGATGATCACCAGGTCTTCCTGGAGCGCCAGTGCCACGGCCTCGAGGCGGCGCAGCTGGGGCGGCCGATCGCGCAGGGTGGCGAGCGCGCGCGCTCGAGCGGCGACGCCGAGCGCCGGCGGGTTCGCGCCTCCCAGCGCGTGCACAGCGCCGGCGGCGTCGATGCGCATGGCCAGCAACGGCAGCGACACGTCGTCGCCGTCGACCTGCACGCGCCCCGGGAGTTCCTTGGCGGCGTGGCGCGCGACCGCCAGCCCGGCGGCGTGCAGGGTGTCGAGATCGGCAGATGGGTCGAGCGCACGGACGTCGCCCGGGTGGCGCTCCAAGGCGTCCAGGCGCTCGGCTACCAGCGTCGGCCAGGTGCGGTCGGCTCGGAAGACCGTCGCTGGCCCCGGATCGAGCTCGCTCGGCACCGCGCGCTCGTCGCCGAGGCGGGCCATGTCGGCGCGCACGCGGTACGGGGCGCGCACGGGGAACGGGACGATGGGCGGCGAGTCGCTCGTGCCGGGCCTCAGCGCCGTTGCTCGCGTTTGGGCAGGTGCACCACGAGGACGCCGTCGCGCAGGTGGGCGCTCACGTGCTCGCGCTCGACGTCGTTCGGCAGCCGCACGGTGCGCTGGAAGGGGCCGTTGGGTCGCTCGCTGAAGACGGTGTCGACGCCTTCCTCGATCGTCTCCCGCAGTCCGGCCACGAGCAGGTCGCGCCCCTGCAGCGCGAGCTCGATGTCGCCCTGGTCGACGCCGGGCACTTCGATGCGCAACTGGAGGGCGTCGCCGAGGTCGAGCAGGTCGGCCTTGGGGGTCAGGTTGTCGACGTGCACGTCGCGCGTGACGAGCGACTCGATGCGATCGCGCACCGCGATCAACTCGTCGAGGTCGGCGGCGGTGCCGAAGCGCTCGAGGTCCATGGCGGCGAGTGTAGCATCGGTGCGCAGCGGGGCGCGTTACGCTGCGCGCGTGAGGGACGCGCTCACACGAGTGCCCGTGCTGGCCGCGCCGACCGCGTCCGGCAAGACGGCGACGGTGCTGCAGCTAGCGCAGCGCTGGCCGCTCGAGGTCGTGTCGGCCGACGCGATGCAGGTCTACAGCGGCCTCGTGATCGGCACCGCCAGCCCGAGCGCCGAGGAGCGCGAGCGCGTGCCGCATCATCTCGTGGGCGTGGTCGACCCGGCCACGCCGTACAGCGTGGCCGACTACGTGCGGGCCGCCGAGTCGGCCATCGACGACGTGCTCGCGCGCGGCAGCGTGCCGCTCGTCGTGGGGGGCACGGGTTTCTACCTGAACGCGCTGGCCGAGGGCCTGCCGACCACGCCGAAGGCCGACCGGCGCACGCAGGCGCTGCTGGCCGACGAGCTCGCCGAGCGCGGCCTCGACGCCCTGCTGACCGAGCTGGCCGCGGCGTCGGCCGGCGACGCCGAGCGCACGCAGCGCAACCCGCGCCGCGTGATCCGGGCGCTGGAGGTGGTCCGTCGCACGGGGCGCCCGCCGTCGACGTTCCCGCCGCGTCCGCCGCGCTTCGCCTACACCTTCGCCGTGGCGCTCCCGACGCCGTCGACCCTGCAGCACCGCGTCCGCGAGCGCACCCACGCGATGATCGAAGCCGGTTGGCTGGACGAGGTGCGTGTCCTCGCCCCGGGCATGCAAGCGTGGGCGACGGCGCGGCAGGCGATCGGCTACGAGGCGCTGCGGCGCGTGCTGGCGGGGGAGATGCGTCTGGAGGACGCGCTTGTCGGGATCGAGCAGGCGACGCTGCGCTACGCCAAGCGTCAGCGCACGTGGTTCCGGCAGCGACCGGCGGAGGCGCTGCGCCTGGTGGGCACGGCCGACGCGCACGAACCGGTGCTGGCGACGTGGCTCGAGCGCGTGGGTGGTCGGGCAGGTTGACGGTGGCGGTGGGCGCGGTCGCACCGCGCCGCGCTCAGGCCGCGTCGTGCTCCGACGCCTCGTGCTTGCCGCGCTTGCGGCCGGTGAAGAAGCCCTTGATGCGCTCTGTGAGCGTCTCACGCGCCTCGAGCGTCTCGCCCACTTCTGCGGCGTACTCCTCGAGGAGCGTGCGCGCGCGCTTCGAGAGGCGCTTCGGCGTCTCGACCACCACGGTCACGATCTGATCGCCCGTGCCCACCTGGCGCAGCCGCGGCATGCCCTTGCCACGTAGGCGCACCTCGGTGCCGCTCTGCGTGCCGGCGACGATGTCGATCAGCTCGGGGCCGTCGAGGGTGGGCACCTCGAAGCAGCTGCCGATGGCGGCCTGCGCGTAGCCGATGCGCAGCTCGCTGCGCAGGTCGTCGCCGTCGCGCTGCAGGTGCTCGTGCGGCGTCAGCTGGATGTAGACGTAGAGGTCGCCGGTGGGGCCACCGTCGACGCCGACGTTCCCCTCGCGCGGGATGCGCAGGCGGTAGCCGCCGTCGATCCCCTTGGGCAGCGGGACGTCGACCATGCTGGTCTCCGGGCGCCGGCCGGCACCGCGGCACACCGAGCACGGCGTGACGATGACCTCGCCCATGCCGCGGCAACTGGGGCACGTCTGGGTGGTGACGACCGTGCCGAAGATCGACTGGGCCTGCGCCCGCACCTGGCCGGCGCCGGCGCACGTGTCACAGCGGCGCTTGCCCTCGCCGCCGGGTTCGCTGCGGTCGCCGTGGCAGTGGTCGCAGGCCGTGAAGCGCTCGACCTCGACCTGCATGGTCGAGCCGTCGCGCGCCTGCTCGAGCGTGACGGTGATCTCGACCTCGAGGTCTTCGCCGGGCATCCCGCGCTGACGCGGGCCGCGCCGGCCACCCATCCCGCCGCCGAACACCGACGCGAAGACGTCGAAGATGTCGCCGCTGAACGCGGCCTGCGCGTCGGCGTCGCCGTAGCGATCGAACCGGGCGCGCTTCTCCGGGTCCGAGAGCACCGCGTACGCCTCGTTGATGGCCTTGAAGCGCTCCTCGGCCTCGCCGTCGCCATTGTTGCGGTCGGGGTGGTAGCGCAACGCAAGCTTGCGGTACGCGCTCTTGATGGTGGCGGCGTCCGCGTCGCGGGGGACGCCGAGGGTGTCGTAATGGTCGGGCACGGGCGACAGTATACGGGCCCGACGCCCCGAGTCCGTGATCTGGACTCAACCGACCTGCGCACCGCACGCGCAACGGCAGGGTCGCGACCGTGGGTCGCGACCCTGAGGCACGATCCCTGTCGCCCGTCTCCGCCGTCGTGCCGAGGACCGTTACCGAGGACCGTGTGGCGCGTCAGCGCCTCTTGCGGCCCTCGATAGCGACACCGCTACCGTGCGCCTGCGAGCGCGTGACCGCCAGCGAGTCGGCGGCGAGTCGGCGGCAACGCATACCAGCACGGCCAGCGGCGGGCCCGTGCGGTGGTGTTGGGTGCGGGCCTGGGCGATCATTACGCTCGCGGCGCACCCACGCTGCCACGCACGATCAGCTCTGCCGGGAAGCGCAACTGCTCGACCTGCACCTGGTCGCCGAGGCGCATCTGGTCGAACAGCAGACGTACCACGGCGTGCCCCATCTCCTCCACGGGCTGCGCCAGCGTGTCGATGCCGGGCTGCACCAGCCGCATCCACGGGTAGTCGTCGAACGCAACCAGGCTCACGTCGCGCGGCACGCGCAGACCGAGCTCCAGCAGGGCGCGGTACGCACCGGCTGCCATCGAGCCGGTGGTTGCGAAGATGGCCGTCGGAGGCTCGTCGAGGCGCATGACCCGGAGCGTCGCGGCGTAGCCGTCCCACTCGGTGGGCGCCGTCTGAGATACGTACGCCGGCGGCAGCGCGAGACCGTGCCGAGCCAAGGCCTCCGGGAAGCGCAGGACGCGCTCGTCGGCGTTCAGCTGCGGGTGGTAGCTCGACAGCGCGGCGATGCGCCTGTGCCCGTGTGCCACGAGGTGCGCCACGCCCTCGTCGACGGCGCCGACGTTGTCGAGCATGACGTGCGGCAGCGGGCTGCCGGGGATGAGGCAGTCGACCTCCACCACGGCGACCCCACGCCGCTGAATGCGCAACAGGTAGTCGAGGTTGGTGGACCCGTACGCGCTACGCAGGATGAGTCCAGCCACGCGGTTGCCGTAGAAGCTGCGCAGGTGCACCGCCTCGACGTCGTCGCGGTACTCGTTGTCCGCCACGATCACGCTGAAGCCGCGTCCGCGCACGTCGTGCACGATCGTGCGGGTGAGCTCGGCGAAGAACGGCTCGACGATGCTGCCGATCACCAGACCGAGCGTCGTGCTGCGACCGCTGCGCAAGGCCGAGGCGAGCTGGTCGGGCTCGTAGCCGAGCGCCTCGATGGCTTCGCGCACGCGCCGTAGCGTCTCCGTTGCCAGCTTCTCGGGCTCCCGGATCGCACGCTTGGCGGTGGTGGTGGACACACCGGCACGGCGCGCGACTTCGGTGATGGTGGCCACGAG
>SLSM01000022.1 GCA_007130445.1 Trueperaceae bacterium
CGATGTTGCCGTAGCTGATGTAGTCGACGCCGGCGATCGTGACGCGGCGCTCGCCGGTCAGGACCGGGTTGAGGGCGGCGTTGTTGGGGCCCGGCACGAGCAGGCCGTTGTTGGCCAGGTCGGTGAAGAGCGTCCAGGCCTCGTCACCGAAGTTCTGGACGAAGATCGCCAGGAACTCCGCGGCGCTGCCCGAGAGGGTCGGATCGGGCATGGTGATCGCGTCGGCCCACTCGGGGCCGAGCAGGTCGAACCAGCTCGTCGGGCGCTCGTCGTCGGCCACCTCCATGGTGTTGACGATGACCGCGAGCGCGGCGCCGGCCTGCGCGGCGAGGCCGCCCGTGTACCAGCCGTCGCGCAGGGCGGCGCGCTCGGGCGACTCGTACGGGGCGACGAACCCACGCGTCGCGAGGTCCTGGCCCTCGCCCCAGCTGGCGAGCACGACCACGTCGGCGCGCGGGTTGCCGCGCTCCGCCTCGAGGCGGGCGAGCACGTCGCCGGAGGTCGCCTGGTAGACCTCGACGGGGATGCCGGTGGCGGCGGTGAAGGCCTCGGCGAGCGCGTTGGCGAGGCCGCCGGGTCCGGCGGTGTAGAAGGTCACGGGCTGCTGGGCGGCGGCGAGGCCGAGCAGGGCGACGAGGGCGAGCGTGACGAGCGAGCGGTGGATCATGGTGCCTCCTGGGCGGGTCAGGCCGCGCGTGCGGCCGCGGTGGACGGTTGATCGGGGAGCACGTGCAACGCCTCGGGCGGCACGTAGACGAAGATGGCGTCGCCGCTTGGCGGGTCCGGAACGGTCATGACGACCACGTCGTCGAGGCCGTCGACGCGTACGCGCAGGCGGTGACCGGCGGCGGCGTAGCGGTGGCCGACCACGCGACCACGCAACACGCCCGGCTCGCCGACGTTGCCGGTGCTGACGGGACGCAGCCGAGCGCTGGTGAAGCTCAGCGCCACGGGGCCGGTCGGCGCGCCGTCCGGGAGCTCGAGGATGCTGTCGCCGACGCGCGCTCGGCCGGGACGGTCGGACACGCCGCGCAGCACGTTCAGCCCGAGGAAGCGGGCGACGGCGAGCGAGGCGGGGCGCTCGAAGACGGTCTCGGGCGTGCCGATCTGGGCGACGCGGCCGTCCAGGAGCACGGCGACGCGGTCGGCGAGCTCGAAGGCGTCGTCGCGGTCGTGGGTGACGAGCACGGTGGTGATGCCGAGGTCGCGCAGCAGCGTGGCGAGCTCGCTGCGCACGCCGGCCCTGGTGTCGGGGTCGAGCGCCGAGAGCGGTTCGTCGAGCAGCAGGAGCTCGGGCTCGGCGACGATGGCGCGGGCCAGCGCGACGCGCTGCTGCTGACCGCCGGAGAGTTCGTTCGGTCGCCGCCGCTCGAAGCCGCTCAAGCCGACACGTGCCAGCGCCCGCTCGGCACGCTCGCGCGCCAGTGCACGTGGGACGCGGCGCCGCTCGAGTGGGAAGCGCACGTTGCCCTCGACGCGCATGTGGGGCCACAGGGCGTAGTCCTGGAACACCATGCCGAGACCGCGGCGTTCCGCCGGCAGCGCCAACAGGTCTCGGCCGCCGAGGGTGATGCGGCCGCCGGTCGGTTCGATCATCCCGGCGACGGCGGCGAGCAGCGTCGACTTGCCCGACCCTGACGGACCGAGCAGCGCCACGAGCTCGCCCGCGTGGACGGTGAGGTCGGCGCGTTCGAGCGCCACCACGCTCCCGTAGCGATGATGCAAGGCGTCTACGACGAGGTCCGCGGCCATCGCTCCGCAGCGTGTCAGCCGAATGTCATGGGACCGTCAGGGCGCGGTTCGGGCGCCACGGCCGCCACCTCGTCGACCGTCGCCGAACCGTGGCCACTCGACCACGCTGTGCAGCGCAGGCCGCATACTGGCACCACGGCGCACTGCGCCGGATCGGAGGCAGGCATGCATCTCGTGGTCGGTGCGACGGGACGGCTAGGGGGCGCCGTGGCGACCCACCTGCTGGCGCGCGGCGAGCGCGTACGGGTCTTGGTGCGGCCGCGCGACCCGGATCGGGACCAGGTCCGCGCGCTCACCCCGGAACGGTTGCTCGCGCTCGGCGCGGAGCTCGTCGAGGGCGACCTGACCCGACCGGACACCGTGGCGCGCGCCCTCGAGGGCGTACGCCGTGTGCTCAGCACGGCGTCGGCGACGAAGCGGGCCGGCCATGGCACGTTGGAGACGGTCGACACCAAAGGAACCGACACCTTGGCGCGCGCCGCACGCACGGCCGGGGTACGCCAGTTCGTCTACGTGTCGGCGCACCTCGCCGATCCGGACGGCACGCGACCGGTGCTGCGCGAGAAGGGGCTGGCCGAACGGGCGATCGCGGCGAGCGGGGTCCCTGCGACGGTGCTCAGACCCACGAAGTTCATGCAGGACTGGATCGGCGCGCTGCTCGTGCGCCAGCTGCGCGAGAGCGACTCGGCCGGCGCAGCGCGCGTCCAACTCGTGGGCAGCGGCGACGTGCCGGCGAGCTTCGTCGATGAGGACGACGTCGCGGCGCTTGCCGTCGCCGTCCTCGCTCGCGACGAGACGATCGGCGAGACCCTGACGTTGGCCACCGAGGTGGACACGTATCGCGGCCTGGTCGAGCGCATCCAGCGGCTCGCCGGTACGACCTTCGCCCTCGAGTCGGTCGCGGTCGGTGAACGCGTCACCACGCTCGAGGGGCCGCTGGCTGCGACCGTCACGGCGCTCCTGACGAGCGTCGCGACGTCTCCGCCCGACACCGTCACGACGCCCGACGTCGCCGCACGCTTCGGCCTGCGTTCGACCGGCATCGACGCGTTCCTGCGGCGGTCGCTCGCCGGTTGAGCGAACCAGCGGTCGTGGCAGCGTCTCCCGAGACCACCTGCCACGCGCGTCGCAGTCGGTACCCTGCGCCATGCCCACCGCCTCCGACGATCCCGTGCGTCAGGCCGCCGCCAGCGTCCTGGGCGACGCGGCGGCCGACGCCGTCCGTACCCTGGCCGAGCGCTCCCGCGGCGTGCTCCCCACCGTCCTCACCCACGCCAGCGTGCGCCACTTCGACCCCGATCCCGTGCCAGACGACGTCGTCGCTGCCCTCGAGGCGGCCCTCGTGCGCGGCCCGACCTCCTCGGCGCTGCACAGCTACGCGCACGTGCTGGTCCGCGACCCGGTGCGCAAGCGCCGCATGGCGCTGCTCGCCGGCGAGCAGCGCTGGATCGACCAGGCGCCGCTGCTGATCGTCGGCTGCGCCGACCTGCGGCGCGCCCGCGAGGTGACCCACGCGCAGGGCTACCGCTACACCGCCCACGACCTGCGCATGCTGATCAGCGCCACGGCCGACCTCACCGTCGGACTCCAGAACGCGTCGCTGAGCGCGCAATCGCTCGGCTACGGCACGGTGCTGCTGGGCGGCGTCCTCAACGGCTCGCTCGAGATCGCCCAGGACCTGCGCCTCCCCGAGCGCGTCGTGCCCCTCGTGGGTCTCTCGGTCGGTCGACCCGCCGGTGGTCACTGGCCGGCGCCGCGACCCAGGTTGCCGCTCCCGCTGCTCGTCCACCACGAAGCGTGGACGCTCGACTCGGACGCTGAGGCGGCCCTCATCGACCACCACGACGCACATACGCGAGCGGCACGCGACTTCGAAGGCCGCCGGATCCCCTGGTCCGAGATGGGCCTCGGTGGAGACGATCCGATCGCAGACGGCGCCTACGGCTGGCGCGAGCACACGGCCCGCAAGCAGGGGCGCGCCACCTGGGGTCCGCAGGGAGCCAAGGTCGACGTCGACCTGCCGGCGCAGGGCCTGCGGGTGCGCGGCACGGGCGAGGTCGACGGCTGACGTACCGTCAGGGCCTTCGGCCCTGCCCGGGCGGTCCAGGCTGATCGTCGTCCGAGTGCTCGTCGGCGCCTCGTTCGCCACCCGGCTGTGGCGCGGCTGAGCCCGGCACGCCGCCATCGCGGGCCCCGCCCGGGCCGTGTGCGGGCGGTCCATCCGGTCGTCCAGGTGTCGAGTCGGGCGGGCCAGGCTCCCTCGGTGGATCAGGCGCGACGGGCGGCGCGGCTGGCGTGTGAGGCGAGCCGGCGGGACGGTCGGCCGGACCTCCGACCGGTGGAGCCGGAACGGGGCCCACGGGAGCCGGCATTGCGCCGGCCTCGCCCACGTCCGGCGTTGCGTCCCGTTCGGACCCAGGCGCGCCCGCGGGCAGGTGGACGTACGCCGAGTCGACCACGTCGATCGCCTCGACGAACACCTCGACGAACCCTGATCGGGTTGCGATGTCGCGCAGGTCGACGAACTCGAGCAAGACGGTGCCCTGCGTGACCACGACGTCGTGCACCACGACCTCGCCAGCGCTCGTCACGATCACCAACCGAGCGAAGCCCTGGTACGACGCGATCACGTCGAGGACGAAGGTCTCGCCAGCATGGCTGCGCCCGACGCCGACGATCACCCCGTCGCCGTCGGTCACGAACATGCTCGCGTCCGGCGGGAATGTGACGGCCAGCGCGATGCTCAGGAGCGCGGCGCAGGCGACCGCGATCACGATGCGCATCTCAACCTCCCTGCGCCGGCAAGGCATGCCTCGGCGGCGCTACGCCTTCAATCTACGGTACCTCCGGCCGTTTCGGACACGACAACGCGCACATCCTCCTCGTCCGTGAGGCGCGTATCGACGTCAGGAAGGGCCGCCTCCATGGTGGTTCCGGACGGCGAGCTGGCGGCGACGCGCACGCTACCGCCATGGACGCGGACGACGTGACGAGCATCACAGCGACCCGCGCGCGGAGCCTCACGATCGGTGCGGTCGGACCACGTAACCGAGCCCACGAACGGTCTCGATCACGTGCTCGAGTCCGTGCTCCGCGAGTCGGCCGCGCAGGCGCGACACCAGCACCTCTACTGCGTTCGAGGCGGGCGCCTGATCCCCGTACAGGGTGCGCTCGAGCTCAGGGCGAGCGTGCACACGCCCCTGCCTCGTCGTGAGCAGCGTCAGGAGCCGCAGCTCGGAGGCGGAGAGCGCCACGGTGGTACCGCCCACGGTGCAGCGTTGGAGGTGGGTCGAGACCTCGAGCGGACCCCACACGAGCGTCCCCGTCTCGCTGCGGCGGCGTAGCTGCGCGTGCACCCTGGCCAACAGCTCGTCCATGTCGAACGGCTTGGCGAGGTAATCGACCGCTCCGGCGTACAGACCTGCGACGCGGCTCGCGACGTCTGCCCTGGCCGTGAGCATGAGGACATCGACGCCCGCGCCGTCGGCGCTCAAGGCGCGAGCGACGTCGAGCCCGTCCATGTCGGGGAGGTTCAAGTCGAGCACCACGAGATCGAACGGCTCGCTCGCGATCGCGTCGAGGGCGGCACGTCCCGTGCCGACCACGATCGTGGCGTAGGCGTGGGACAACTCGTCGTCGAGCACGCGCGCCAAGGCGATGTCGTCCTCGACGATCAGGATTCGCGGACGGTCCACGCCCCATGCTCGCACACCGTGCGGCCCGGACGCACGCAGGCTCGAGACGGCGCTACACGGATTCGGCGTCCCGAGCCGCGACGCTCCGCACCGCCTCGGCCACGGCGCTTCCGAGCGCCAGGTGGGCCTCCGGTGACCAGTGGATCATGTCGACGTCGCTGCTGCGCAGGTGCGCACCGGCGTCGAGGAAGACGGCGCCGCGTTGCCGCGCGACGCGCGCGTAGTGGCGCGCGAACTCGAGCGACCGAGAGCGCGCGTCGCGCCATGCCGCAGCGCGCTCCGCGAACGCCTCGGGGTCGCGCTCGGCCAGGGCCCGGCCGGACTCGATCGGCGGGGGTGCGACCAGGACGACGGCCGGCGGTCGTCCGTCCGGTCCGGCGCGGCTGGCGAGGGCGCGATCGACCACGACCCCGGCGCCGTCGGCGATCTCCGGCGCGCTGGCGCCGAAGCGCGTCTTGAGGTCGTTGGTCCCGAGCACGATCGCGATCACGTCGACGGGCGCCGCGCTGGCGAGCACGGGGCCGAGGTGTCTGACGCCAGCGAGGTCACCCATCGGGTCCTCGAAGACGGTGGTGCGTCCGTTCAGGCCCGCCTCGACCACGCTCCATCCGGCGCCGAGCGCGGCGGCTGCAGCGCCTGGCCAGCGCACACAGCGCGGGTAGCGCCGGCCGCTGAGCGGGTCGAAGCCCCAGGTGTTGGAGTCGCCGAAGCAGAGCAGGGTTCGTGGCTCGCTCATGGCTGAGGGTACCCCCGGGAGCGCGCGCTCGCGGAGGCTCACCTCGGGCGCAGGAGGAGCGTGACGTCGGAATGTGCGGCGGCGAGGCCGCGGTCGAGCGTCACGACGGTACCTCTCTGGGTCCGTGCGATCGCCGCGAGGTACGCGTCGGTCACCTGCCGATGGCCCGTGACGGCGGCGAGGGCGACCTCGCGATACGGCAGGTCGTCGGGCCAGAAGACGTGTCGCTCGTGACGCGTCATGGCGTCGAGGACCGCCACGGCCGTCGCGATCGACCGACCTTCGCGGACCAGGAAGCGAAGCAGGCTGCCCTGCGTCGACGGCGTCGTCGCGAACGGTCCCTTCCACGCCTGCCACCACACGACCACCACCTCGTGATGGACGTGGTCACGCACCACCAGGGCGATCAGCGTGTTGGCATCGAGCAATGCGGTCACGCGTCGTCGTCGGCCGCGCGCACGTCGTCGCTCGTGACGACCCGCCCGACGGTGACCAGTGGGAGACCGGTCGACGGGTGGGCATCGACCACGCCTGCGTCACCGTGCTCGAGGCCGCGGAGCATCAGCGCCGTCACCGTAGCGCTCAGGCTCTGGTCCGTGTCGCGTGCGATGGCCTTGACGCGCTGGTGCAGGTCGTCGGGAAGGTCGATCGTCGTTCGCATCACCGCATCATAGCATCACGATGCGGTGAGGGTGACGCGTGTCGTCCAGGCCTCGGCACTCGGCGCCGGTCGGAACGCCCGCGCCTGCATGCCGGGCCCGGCCTAGGCCGGCAACACGTGCACGGAGCGCGGCGACGGTGTGACACCGACGGTGTCGCCCACTCGTGGCAGACCGACCTCCGCCGCGTTCGGGACGTCCACCAGCCAGGCACCCTGTCCGTCCACGGTGACGACCACCTCGGCGATCGCTCCGAGGAAGCTGGCGCGCGCCACCGTTCCGCTGAGCACGCCAGCGTCGGCGCCGCCGCCCTGATGGAGCACCAGCGCCTCGGGCCTCACCACCGCCGTCACCGGTCGACCGGCGGCCTGCGGCACACCGTTCGGCACGTCGATGTGGACGCCCGCCACCTCGATCGTCACCTCGTCGACGGAGCGCCCCTCCAGGAAGTTGGCTTTCCCGATGAAGTCCGCGACGAAGCGCGAGGCGGGCTTCGCGTACACCTCGACGGGCGTGCCGACCTGTTCCACGCGACCCTGATGCATGACCACCACCAGGTCCGAGAGCGACATCGCCTCGACCTGATCGTGCGTCACGTAGACGCTCGTGATGCCCAGACGCTGCTGCAACTCGCGGATCTCGACCCGCATCTGGTCGCGCAGCTTGGCGTCGAGGTTCGAGAGCGGCTCGTCGAAGAGCAAGAGCCGCGGCTCCATCACGATGCAGCGCGCGAGCGCCACGCGCTGCTGCTGGCCGCCAGAGAGCGCACTCGGGGCGCGCTGCGTCATGCCCGTGAGCCCGACCTGCTCGACCA
>SLSM01000133.1 GCA_007130445.1 Trueperaceae bacterium
CCTCGCCCGCTTCCTCTTCACCACAACGGCACTGGACATCGGGTATGAACACCCCCTCGGCGGCGAGGCGTGGAGAGGACGGACCTCGTGGCCGCACCCGCGACGGGTGCGACCACGAGGTCCGTGCTAGGCACTGATCAGAACTGCGACTCCAGGTCCATCTTGAACATCTGGATGGCTTCGTCGACCGGCAACAGGCCGTTCATCGCCGGGGCGAGGTAGTTGTCGATCGCGTCGTAGAGCGGCGAGGCGACGCCCGCGATGCGGCTGACGGGATCGAACGTGGCCGTCTCGGCCAGGACCGCGTAGGTCGCGTTCGGCTCGAGGTTCTGGTACGCCTCGCTCTCGACCACCGGCAGGTACGCCGGGATGTGGCCCGCACCCGCCCACGCCAGGCTGTTCTGGTTCATCCAAGCGATGACGGTCAGGACGGCGTCGAGCTTCTCGCCGCCGATCGGGTTGCGCGGGTTGTTGGGGATGCCGAAGCAGTGCGAGTCGGCCCACGTGGCCGGCTGGTCGTAGAAGACCGGGTAGGCGATGGCGCCCCAGTCGAAGAGATCGCCGGCGGCAGCCAGGTCGACCATGGTCGGCACTTCCCACACGCCGTTGGCGTGCATGGCGGCCTGACCACTGGTGAACAGCGCGATCGACGCCGGGTACTCGGCGTTCTCGGGAGCCAACCCCTCGGCGACCCAACCGGCCAGGAGGCTCACGGCGTTCGCGAGTTCCTCACCGGCGTTGACGTCGGTGCCGTCGATGAGCGGGACGTCCGTCTGCTGGTTGTACAGGCTGTAGATGAAGCGCCAGACCGAGCCGCCGTCGGTCGAGATCGAGAACGGGAGCACGCCCGCCTCGGCCTGGATCAGACGCAGCGCCTCGGTGAAGTTCTCCACGCCATCGAGCCCGGTCGGCAGGCCGTCGTCGCCGATGAGCCCGACGCTGTCGAGGATCTCGCGGTTGTAGTAGATGACGTGCGAGTGGATGTCGAGCGGCGCGCACAGGAACTCGCCGTCGTAGGTCACCGCGTCGACCACGGCCGGGAAGTAGTCGTCGGTCGAGAGACCCACGCTGGCCAACTCGTCGTCGCTGATCGGGCGGAAGAGGTTGAAGGGCACGGCGAGCGGCATGCGCGAGGAGTGGTACGTCATGATGTCGGGGCCTTCACCGACGGGGACCGCGGTCTGCACGCGGGTGTAGTACGGGACGCCCCACTCGAGCGTGGTGCCGACGATGTTGATGTCGGGGTGCTCGGCGTTGAACTGGTCGATCATCGCCTTCATGCGGATGCCGTCGCCGCCGCCGAGGAAGTCCCACCAGACGACGTTGACTTGGGCGACGCTCGAACCGACGAGCGCGAGGGTGATCACAAGAGCACAATGCTTGAACAGACGCATGAACAGGTTTCCTCCAACGATGACGGGACGGACGTGTGAACGTTCACGGAATGCAGCACATCGAACGCTATGTCAGCCGATCACGCTCCCTTCTCGCGTGGCGTTACGAAGGGCCTCGAGGGGCGCCTTCGGCTGTCGGTCATCGAAGAGCAGACCGTTCTGCTCTTGGAAGGTGTCAGTGAGCTGAGTGTAACAAAAGCCCGCGACGCCGCTCGGCGGGAGGGCCTCGATCATCGCTGCGTATATGGCGAGCAGGTCGGCCGGATCGTCGACCTGCTGGTACCCCCAGCCGACCGCGTCCGGGTGGTAGCGGATGCCGCCGAACTCCGACAGCAGCACCGGCTGACCGCGCTCCTCGTCGGGGTCGAGCATCCCCACGCGCCCGTGCTCGATCACCTGCAACGCGGTGGCACGCGCCGCGACGTCGGTGCCGTAACGCTCCGCGAGCGTGGCCGGATCGCGGCTGTAGTCGTGCAGCGTGATGAGGTCGGTGACAACGTGCTCCCAGCCGTCGTTGCCCACAACCAAGCGGGTGCCGTCGAGCGACTTGGCGAGGTGGTAGAGCGCGGCCACCGCGTGCCGCTGTCGCGCGTCGTTGGGGAGATCGGGGACGCCCCAGCTCTCGTTGAACGCCACCCAGGTGACGATCGAGGGGTGGTTGTAGTCGCGCTCGATCACCTCGAGCCAGGTGCGTGTGAGACGCGCAACCGCGTCCGGACCGAAGGCGTAGGCGCTCGGCAGTTCCTCCCACACCAGCAACCCGAGGGCGTCGGCCCAGTACAGGAAACGCGGGTCTTCGATCTTCTGGTGCTTGCGCACCCCGTTGAATCCCAGCGCCTTGGCGAGCTCCACGTCGCGGCGGAGCGCTGCGCCCGACGGCGCGGTCATCAGCCCGTCGGTCCAGTAGCCCTGGTCGAGCACAAGCCGCAGCGGGTACGGCCGCCCGTTGAGCTGGAAGAAGCCATCGCGCGCCTGCACGGATCGGAGCGCCGTGTAGGTCTGCACCTCGTCGACCGCGACGCCGTCGACCTCGAGCCGCAACTCCACGCTCAGCAGGTTGGGGTGCTCGGGCGACCACAGCAACTGCTGCCGGGCGTTGTCGATGCCCGGGTCAGGGAGCGCGATGGTGCGCGCGAGTCGGTTGCCGTCGACGCTCCAGCGGTCCTGCGCGAGGACCCGATCGCCGTGGCGTACCTCGATCGCGAGGGTGCCCTGCAGGGCCTTCGACACGGCCATCTCGACACCGATACCGAAGCTCGGGACGTCGGGCGTGAACCGGACGCCGACGATGTGGCGGGCGTCCACCGGCTCGAGCCAGACGCTCTGCCAGATGCCCGTGGTGCGCGGGTACCAGATGCCGTGGGCCTCGGGCAGCCAGTCCTGCTTCCCGCGTGGCAGGCGCATGTCGTGCGGGTCGTCCTCGGCGCGCACCACGACCGTCTGGGGTCCATCGACCAGCACGTCGCTGACGTCGGCGACGAAGGGGGTGTGTCCTCCCTCGTGGCTGACGACCAAGCGGCCGTTGAGCCACACCTTGGCAGCGTAGTCGACGGCGCCGAAGTGGAGCAGCAGACGCTTCGATCGCCACGCCTCGGGCACCTCGAAGGTGCGCTGGTACCACACCACCGGGTGGTACCCCTCGTCACCGAGGCCCGACAGCGGCGCCTCCGGGGCGAAGGGGACCACGATGTCGCGGTCGAAGTCGACGCTGTCCGGATCGCTGGTGTCGGTGGTGCCGAAGCGCCAGGTGCCGTCGAGCGAGGTCCAGCGGTCCCGCACGAACTGCGGTCGCGGGTAGTCGGGGGCCAGAGATGGATCCATGCAGCGTCTCCTCACGCGTTTCGCACGTCTAGCAGCGTCGCGAGTCGCCACCCGATCGTCCACGAAGCGACGGCAGCGAAGTGATAGCGTTGGGCATCATGTTACGACGTCGAGGTCCGTTGTTCTCTGTGTTTACCGCGGTCGCGCTCGTGCTCGGCACGGCGTCGAGCGCTGGTGTAGTGAGCGCCGAGCGCTTCGATCACGGCGTTGCCAGCGCCTGGTTCGACCTCTACACCACCTTGGTGTCGGAGACCCCGGGTTTCAGTGCGCCGGTGGCGGCACGTGCCTACGCCTACGCCGGCGTGACGCTCTACGAGTCGCTGGTGTTCTCGATGCCGGAGCACCGCTCGTTGGAGGGCTCGCTGGCCGGCCTCGAGGCACCACCGATCGCCAACGCTCCCGATACCCTCGATCCCCCCTCGGTGGCGAACGCCGCCCTCGCGCACGTCACTCGCGCGCTCTTCCCCACCGTGCGTGAGAAGAACGCGCTGCTCATCGACGCGCTCGAGGCCCGGCTCCACGACGCGCAGACCCAGCGCGTGGACGCCGCGACGATCGAGCGCTCGCTGGCGTACGGCCGCGCGGTGGCCGACGCGGTCGTCGCATGGTCGCTCGACGATGGCGGTGCCGACGGACACCTGAGCAACTTCGACCCCGACTACGTGGTCCCGGACGGGGGCAGCTGGGAGCCCACGCCGCGCCAGGTCGGCGCGCCGCTGCCTCCGCTGCAGCCCGGTTGGGGCGGCAACCGTCCCTTCACCCCGGGCGTGCTGGCGGCCTGTGCGCCGCCGCCACCACCGCCGTACAGCACCGATCCGGCCTCGCGGCTCTACCGCGAGGCCCTCGAGGTCATCGAGGCGGTACGGGAGATCACTCCGGATCAGCGTGAGATCGCGCAGTTCTGGGCAGACAACTCCGGTGCCACCGCCACGCCCGGAGGGCACTGGATGGCGATCCTGACGAACGTCCTGGATGCAAAGGAAGCCACGTTGACGGTGGCCGCCGAGAGCTACGCGCGCCTGGGTATGGCCCTGAACGACGCCTTCATCAGCTGTTGGAGCACCAAGTTCCGTGAGCTCTACGTGCGCCCGATCACCTACATCCAGCGCGTGATCGACCCGACGTGGAACCTCCCCCGCCTCACCGACCCGCTGCTGACGCCACCCTTCCCGGAGTACACCTCGGGCCACTCGGTGGTCTCGGCTGCCGCTGCCGCGGTCCTCACCGCCCAGTTCGGTGACGACGTCCCCTTCGTCGACGACTTCCACGTCGGCCGTGGCTTCGATCCGCGCAGCTACGACTCGTTCTGGCAGGCGGCCGACGAGGCGGCGTTCTCGCGCCTCGTCGGCGGTATCCACTTCCGCTCCGGCATCGAGTTCGGCGTGCTGGAGGGTCGCTGCGTCGCCGAGCGCGTGCTCGCGCTGCCGCTACGCGTCGCCGCCGGCGACTGAGCGGCCACGACCCACGGGCACGTCTCGCTGGACCCACACCTGCATGGGCCCGGGCGCGCGATTGGCCCAGGCGAAGTACGGGATCGCCGTGAGCGTGGCAGGCGACCGTGCAACGTTTGGCTCCTCGTCCGCGCTGCGGTACAGCGGCCCTCGGTCGGCATGCAGGACCGTCGCCGGGGCGCGCAGGGCCGGCAACTCGCCGGGGAGGTCGCTGCTCCCGGCGACGAAGGCGGCAGGATCGCTCGGGAGGACGAGGTCACGCGGGTCGACGTCGGCGTGGTCGGCAGCCTCGACGCAGTAGAGGATCGGACCACGCGCGATGGCCGCGCGTCCCACCGCCTCGCTCACGCGGCGGTGCGCGGTCAGGTAGCGCACCGGCATGGGCAGCTCCAGGCGAACCTCGTCGCCATCCGACCACTCGCGCGCCACGCGCAGGTACGACCCGGACGTGATGGTGACGTCCTGGACCTCGCCGTTCACGCGCAGCGTCGCCTCGGTGCACCACTGCGGCACCCGCAGCATCAGCGCGAACGTCGCCGAGCGGCGCAGCGTGAACGTGACGGTCTCGTCCCACGGGTAGCGGGTCGCCTGCTCGAGCTCCACCTCGGTACCGTCCGGCAACGTGGTTCGTAGGCCGCTCGCGGCGTAGAGATGGACCCACACCTCGCCGTCGGCGACGCCGTAGAGGTAGCCCGGCAAGGCAGCAAGGGTGCGAGCGATGTTCGGAGGGCAGCAGGCGACGCCGAACCACGCCTGGCGGCGGTGCTGGCCGTCGTCGGCCAGCGGGTTCTGGTAGAAGTAGTGCTCGCCGTCGAGCGACAGGCCGGGCAGCACGGCGTTGAACAGCGTCCACTCGAGCAGGTCGGCGAAGCGGGCCTCGCCGTCCAGAGCCAGCATGCGGCTGTTCCACATGACGCTGCCGATCGCGGCGCACGTCTCGGTGTAGGCGCGGGCGTGCGGCAGCTCGTAATCCACCCCGAAGGCTTCGCCCTCGTAGCGCGAGCCGACGCCACCGCTGACGTACATGCGGCGCTCGGTCATGTTGTGCCACTGCCGCTCGAGCGCGGCTCGGTAGTCGGGCTCGTCGATCTCGGCGCACACGTCGGCGACGCCCGCGGTGTAGTAGAGCGCCCTGACGGCGTGGCCCACCACCGCATCCATGTCCCGGAAGGGGGCGTGGTCCTGGCTGTATTCGGGCTCGCGGTGCCCGTACGGCGCGCCCAGCAGACCCCGGCCTCGGGCCTCGATGAAGAAGACGGCCTGATCGAGGTAGCGACGCTGGCCGGTGGTGCGGTAGAGCTCCACCAGGCCGAGTTCGACCTCCTCGTGGCCGTCGACGGCCACGCGCTGATCGGGCCCGGGGCCGAAGGTGTCGCAGATGTGGTCGGCGAACCGGGTGGCGACCTCGAGGATGCGCTCGTCGCCGGTGGTGCGGTGGTAGGCGACCGCTCCCTGGAACAAGTGGCCCGCACAGTACATCTCGTGCAGGTCGAAGTCCGTCCAGCGCTCGTCGGCGCGCTCCTTCGCGAAGTAGGTGTTGAGGTAGCCGTCGGCGCGTTGCGCGGCAGCGACCAGTTCGATGACGCGATGGGCCTGCCCACGCAACTCGCTGTCGTCTGGGTGGTCGGCGAGGTGCCAGCCGACCGCCTCGAGCCACTTGTAGACGTCGCTGTCGGCGAAGTACATGCCCTTGAAGGGGCGGTCGAGGCCTTCGCCGAGGCGCCGGAAGTTGTCGAGGGCCCCTGTCGACTCGAGATGCGAGAGCTGTGTGCGCAAGGTTCGACGCCCGTTCGCCTCACGGCGCGGCGCCCAGAAGGCGTCGCGCAGGCTCACGTGAGCGGGCGGCACCGGCCGCAGCCGGACGTTGGGACTGTTGCGCGTATCGACCACGCAGGCGTCGAGCCGTCGTGCGCTCATGGTCGCCCGCCGGTGGCGATGGGCCACCCCTCGTCGTCCCACTCGATGACCTCGATGCGCAGCGTGGCGGAGCCGCCGAAGTCCGCATCGTAGCCGTGGTAGACGAGGTAATCGACGCCGTCGTGATGCAACACGGCGTTGTGGCCGGAGCCCGGGAAGCGATCGCTCGGGCCGACCACGAGCGTGCCTCCGCCCTCCATCATGGGGACGCCGTCGCGGTCGACGTAGGGGCCGGTGACGTGCTCGGCGCGGCCGACGCGGATGTTGTAGGTACTGTCGACGCCGAGGCAGCACTGGTCGAAGGAGACGAAGAGGTAGTAGGCGTCGTGACGGTGGACGATGAACGGTGCCTCGATGGCGCGCGGGGGCTCGGAGCGGCTCGCGACGCTCAGGAGGGTCGGTTCGCTCTCCAGCGCCAGACCGCTCGTGGGGTCGAGCTGGAACATCTTGAGGCCGCTCCAGAAGCTCCCGAAGACCATCCACACCTCGCCCTCGGGTGTCTGCACGACGTTGGAATCGATGGCGTTCCAGTCCTCTCGCCCCGTCGACTGGATCACGACCCCCTGGTCGACCCACGCATGGTCGGGGTGGTCGCGATCGAGGGTCGTGTTCGTCACGAGGCCGATGACGGAGACGTTGGACCCGAAGGTCGAGATCGAGTAGTAGAGGTGGTAGCGATCGTTGAAGTGGGCGATGTCGGGGGCCCAGATCGCCGTAGCGCCGGGAACGAGCTCACGCGCCCAGCTCGGCAGACCGAAGAAGACCAACCCACAGCCGCTCCACGTCCGGAGGTCCTCGGAGCACCGGATCGGCAGGCCCGGCCCCGTGCTGAACAGGTAGAAGGTGCCCTCATGGAAGATGATGGCAGGATCTCGCGCCTGCCGGATGGAGCCGCTGAGCTCGAGCTCACCGCTTGGCTGGGCGTGGGCGACGGCGGCGAGGAGCAGGCCGGCGAGCAGCAGTGCGGGCAGGAACGTGCGTGGGCGTGTCACGGGTATGC
>SLSM01000200.1 GCA_007130445.1 Trueperaceae bacterium
ACGCGGTGGCGGACGATCCGGTCGCGCACGTCCGGTTCGCGTTGCGGCACGAGCCGATCGACCTCACCGTCATGGTCGCCGCCCTGCGCGCCATGCCGCCCAGCGACCTGGAGGCGTGGGTTTCGCGCGAGCCGACCGGAGCGATGGCGCGTCGAGCGTGGTTCCTGTTCGAGACGTTCACGGGCGAGCGGCTCGACCTTCCGGACGCAACACGCGGCAACGACGCGCCCGCGCTCGACCCGCGACGGCACCTCGTCGCCGCGCGGGTCGACAGTCGACGCCATCGCGTGGCGGATAACCTGTTGGGCGATGCGCGGTCGTGCTAGAGCATGCGACGCACACCCCGTATCGAAGAGGCCCTCCGTTTACGTGGGCCGGACGGCGGCCGGGTACCGCAAGGTCGTGGACTTCGTCTGTCCGCGCCCTGGCGACGTTGCGATCCTGATGGCTGGTGGGGTGGCAGGCAGACGTCGAACCCGGCCAGGGCCTTGGCGTAGCCGACCCATCGTGGACCTGGTTCCCGCAGCGGTGGATACCGTGAAGGGGGCGTCCATCCCCTACGCTTGAGCCATGACGGGTTCTCACAACACGGACCCGGCTTCAGGAGAAGCGGAGGGCCGTCGCGAGTCGATGCCTGTTGCGAGCGAGCGAACACGCGGCGGTGGTGCAGGCAACGTTCGGAGCCGCGCTCAGCATGCGGTTGCGCTTCGCCCCGGCATGAAGCACGCTGTGCTCGCGCTGGGGGCGATCGCCTTCTGGGTCATCGTCGGCGCTGCGCACGCCGTCTTTTTCGCGGCGTTGATGCTCGCCGCGATTCGCAACGACGCCAGGCGCGCACGCGAGCGCTGAGGGTTGGAACTCGAGGCGCGCTCCGCGCATCGCACGTCACGTGCCCCGGTGACCGGGCGGTCGCCAGGACGCGACGCGCTTCGTGCGCCGCCGTGGCTGGACCGTTGTCTCGCAGCTGCTGGACCATCACATCGAGGCGTAGAGGGTCGCGAGCGGTGCCTCGACCACGTGTGCGACGGGTGCTGCGCTTCTGATGCGCGGTACGTCGCTGGTCGCTACGGGGCGCGCACCAGTTGTGTGGCGAACGACACCCCGGCGCCGTCCCACGTCACGCCCAGCAGCTCCGCCACGGTGGCGCCGAGGTCGGCGCAGCTCGCGCGCGTCGGGATGGGGCGGGGCACCACGCGGTCGCCGGTGGCGAGCAGCAGTGCGTGCTCGCGGGTGTGGTCGGTGCCGGCGAAGGTGGGGTCGTTGCCTTGGTCGGAGACGAGCATGAGCACATCGCCGGGCGCCAGGGCGGCGCGGAGCTCGGGTAGGCGGGCGTCGAACTCGGCCAGGGCCTTGGCGTAGCCGATCGGGTCGCGGCGGTGGCCGTAGAGGGCGTCGAAGCCGACGAGGTTGGTGAAGGTGAGGCCGTGGGGGCGTTCGCGTATGGCTTCTATGGTGCGGTCGACGCCGTCCATGTCGTCCTTGGTGGCGACCTTGCGGTCGACGCTGTAGCTGGAGCAACCGACGCTCAGGTCCACGCCACCGTCGCGGCCGCCGTACGGGGCTTCGCCTTCGTGTCCATCCACCGATCGGCTGCGCGACGCGATCGACGTCGACCTCGCAGAGAAGCTGGGGTTCCTCGACCTGTTCGACCGATCGTTACGTGCCGTGGAGCGCATCGTCGATCTGCCGGACCGGCGTGCGCGCGACCGGATCTGCCGTAGGCGCGTCGCCGAAGACGGACCGTCTTCCGCTCGGACCGCCGCGCCGCCGGGAGCCTTACGTCTTCGAGTAGGGCCCCTCGCGAAAGACCGACGGCAACCTGGTCCTCAGCCGTCCTCCGCCGCCAACATCTGCGCGCCCTTCGCCATGGCCGAGAGCAGCCTCAGGCTCTTGCCCGGCTTGGTGGTGCCCGAGAGCACCAGCTCGCGCCGCAGCGCCAGCAGCGCCCACGCGACGCCCTCGCTCTCGAGGGCGAGGTGGATGGGCTTGGCGAGGGTGGCGAGCCCATGGGTGGCGCGGGCGTAGCGGTGCAGCAGCGCGTGCGCGGCCATGCCGTCGCCCCAGGCGTCGTTGGCCGCGGCGTTGAGGGGGTAGCCGACCGCGAGGCCGGTGGCCTGCGGGTGCGCGTGCGCCACGGCATCCATGAGGCGCCGGTTGCGCAGGCTCTCGTCGCGCTGCCACGCCGCGTCGGTGAGCGCGGTCATGATCGGCTGGTTGATCGAGCGCAGCGGCGGCGCGCGGTGCGGCAGCACCTTGAACGCCAGGTCGCGCGCTGCGATGAGCTCGGACAGCGCCCTCAATCCGTGGACGCTCTCGGCGCCCGGCGCGGCGACGAAGCTGGCGTGCTCGATGTGCCCGTGCGACAGGTGGATCGCGCCGGCGGGCGTGTCGACCGTGGCGCTCGCGTCGTTGAGGCCCAGCAGCTCGAGCAGGTGCGTGAGCGGCACGGTGCCGGTGTCGCCCTGGAGCGGGATCCTGGGCTCGGCGGCGGCGACGCGGCGCCACTGGGTGCGGCCCGTGGACATCGGCACCGCGTCGGCGGTGAGCGGGTAGGGGAGGACGCGCGCCGCGCGGCCACGCAGCGGGGTCACGAGCTCGCTGCCCTGGTACGCGATCACGTAGAACGGTGCCTCGGGCGCCAGGCGCTGGTGCCAGGAGAGGAAGCCGCTGGGGGAGGCGCCGCGCAGCCGCTCGTCGCAGAAGAGCGCGTCGTAGCCGTTCGCACGGATGTCGCGCAGCGCCTCGTCGGGATCGAGGTGCGACCGCACGCTCCAGCCGGCGCCCTGGAGCGCCTCCGTGATCGCCTGCGCGCGGTGGTGCGACGTACACACCAGGACGGCGTCGGTGGACATGGCGTCTAGCTCCCGACCCTGGTCGCGCTCACCGCGGCGGTGTCACAAGCTCGCGAGCGAACGACGCCCCCGCACCGTCCCACGGCGCCCCGAGCAGGTCGGCCACGGTGGCGCCGAGGTCGGCGAAGCTCGCGCGCGTCGGGATGGCGCGGGGCACCACGCGATCGCCGGTGACGAGCAGCAGGGCGTGCTCGCGGGTGTGGTCGGTGCCGGGGAAGGTGGGGTCGTTGCCGTGATCCGACACGAGCATGAGCACGTCGCCGGGCGCCAGGGCGGCGCGGAGCTCGGGTAGGCGGGCGTCGAACTCGGCCAGGGCGTTGGCGTAGCCGATCGGGTCGCGGCGGTGGCCGTAGAGGGCGTCGAAGCCGACCAGGTTGGTGAAGATGAGGCCGTTGGGTCGTTGGCGCATGGCCTCGATGGTGCGGTCGACGCCGTCCATGTCGTCTTTGGTGCCCACCTTGCGGGTGACGCCGTGGCTGGAGAATATGTCGTCGATCTTGCCGATCGCCACCACCTCGCGACCCGCGGTCTTCAGGGCGTCGAGGACGGTGGGTTCGGGCGGCGTGACGGCGTAGTCCTTGCGGTGCTCGCCCAAACGCCTGAACGCGCCCGGCTCGCCGGTGAAGGGGCGGGCGATGACGCGCGCCATCAGGTGCGGGCCTTGGAGGATGTCGCGCGCGGCGGCGCTCCAGGCGTACAGCGTCTCGAGTGGGACGACGTCGACGTGCGCGGCCACCTGGAAGACGCTGTCGGCGCTGGTGTAGACGATCGGCGCGCCCGTGGCAAGGTGCTCGTCGCCGTAGCGCTCGATCACCTCCGTGCCGCTCGCGACGACGTTGCCCAGGTGCGGTCGGCCCGTGGCGGCGTCGAAGGCGCGCATGACGTGCTCGGGGAAGCGCTCCACCACCTGGAACGGCGTGCTGGTGACCAGGCCCATCAGCTCCCAGTGCCCGGCGATGGTGTCCTTGCCCGCGCTCGCCTCACGCATGCGGCCGTAGGCGCCCTCGGGCGCGTCGACGGTGGGCACCTCGGTGACGGTGGCCACGAGCCCGAGGCCGAGCGCGGCGAGGTTGGGGAGGTCGACGGGGTGCGCCTGCAGGGTGTGGTTCAGGGTGTGCGCCCCGGCGTCGCCGAACGCCTCGGCGTCGGGGAGCTCGCCCACGCCGACGGAGTCCAGGACGACGATCGTCACCGTGCGCGGGGTAAGTGGCGCGGGGGGCGGCGTGCGCGGTGGGGCCATGGGGCGAGTGTACTGCCGCCTGGCGCGCGCGGTTCCGGGGCGGTCGGGGTGCGGCGTGCGCGGCCGGATGCGCGCGAACGTTGATAATGACGCCGTGGACCCCACCCTCGCCAGCGTGCGCGACCACGCGCTGCGCCTAGCGCCGCCGCCGGCCCGCATCGCCGTGGCCGTCTCGGGCGGCGGGGACTCGGTAGCGCTCGCGCTCGCGCTCGCGGGCGAGCCGTCGCTGGTCGCGCTGCTGCACGTGGATCATGGCCTGCGAGACGCGAGCGAGACGGAGGCCGACCGCGCGCTGGTGGCGGCGTTGGCGGAGCGCGTCGGCGTGCCCCTGCTGACGCGCAGGGTCGACGTGGCGGCCGCCCGGCGCGCCCGCGGCGGCAACCTTGCCGAGGTCGCCCGGCGGCTGCGCTACGCGGCGCTGAGCGCCTTGGCCAAGGAGGCCGGCGCCGACGCCATCGCGCTCGGGCACACCCAGGACGACCAGGCCGAGACGGTGGTGATGCAGCTGCTGCGCGGCGCCGCCACGCTGCACGGCATGCCCGAGCGGCGTGGTCGGTTGCTGCGTCCCTGCCTGGGCGTGTCGCGCGAGGTGCTGCGCGGCGGATTGCGGGCCGCCGATCAGCCTTGGCGTGACGACCCGGCCAACGACGATCTGCGCCGCCGCCGCGCGCATGTGCGCCAGGTGGTGCTGCCCGTGTTGGACGAGACGGCGCCTGGCGTCGGCGCACGGCTCGCGCGGCTCGCCACCGTTCAGGCCGATCTGCGCGCGTTCAGCGCAGACGAGGCCGCGCGGCGGCTGCGTGGGCTGCCGGGCGAGGTCGACGCCGAGACGCTGCGCGCGCAGCCGCCGGCCATCCAGCGCGCCGCGGTGGCGGCGATGCTCAGTTCGGGCGGCGTGGCGGTGGACGATGCGCGCGTTGAGGGGGTCCGGGGACGGCTCGCGGGCGGGCGCGGCGCGTGGCGGTTGCAGGTAGGGCCGGTGACGTTCGCGCGCGTGTCGGGCGGTCGGCTCGCGGTGGTTACTGAGGTGCCGGTGGCTGCGACCGTCCGCGTCGAGCGCCCCGAGCAGTTGCCGGCCGAGGTGTCTCCCGACGTGTTGGGCGGCGCGCCGCTCGAACTGCGGGGCCGCCGGCCCGGCGACGTGATCCGCTTGCCGGGCGGCAGCCGGCGCGTGAGCGACCTGATGATCGACGCCCGGGTGCCGCGCGAGCGGCGTGCTGCATTGCGCCTGCTCGCGCGTGGGCGCGAGGTGCTGTGGGTGGAAGGGCTTGCGACCGCCGTCGGCGCAGGGCCCGCGCCCGGGCGCCACGTCGATCCGGACGAGGCGTGGATGCGCAAGGCGCTCGCGCTCGCCGGGCGGGCCGCGCTGGAGGGCGAGCTCCCGGTGGGCGCGCTCGTGCTCGTGGGTGGTCAGGTGGTGGGGGAGGGCTGGAACCGGAGCGTCGCGCTGGGCGACGCGACGGCGCACGCGGAGATGATCGCGCTGCGCGCCGCTGCGGCCAGCCTGGGCCGGCGGCAGCTGCACGACGCCACGCTGGTGGTGACGCTCGAACCCTGCCCGATGTGCTTCGGCGCGGCGCTGCAGACGCACCTGGGCCGCATCGTGTACGGCGCGCGCAACCACCGCGACGGCGCGCTCGGCGGCGTGAGCGACCTGTGGGGGCAGGGCTGGAAGCGTCGACCCGAGGTGCGCGGCGGGGTGCTGGCGAAGGCATGCGGGGAGCGGCTGACGCGGTTCTTCGAGGCGCGGCGGGACGGAAACGCTAGCCGGGCATGAGCCGGCCGAGGCGCTCGTGCCCGAAGCGCTGGACGGCTCGCAGCAGCTCCATGTGACCCGGTCGACCGGGTAGGACCATTCGGTGGTCGGCGTCGGCGAGGAACAGGCGCAAGGGGTGGCCCGGCAGGCGCCGGATGAGCTCGATGGTGCTCGACGGCAGTACCGTCGTGTCGCTCTGCCCCTGCACGACGAGCGTGGGACGCGCGGTGATGCTCGGCGCGACACGCAGGGCGCGCAGCCCCGCCTTGCGGACCTCGTCGACCGCGGCGGTGGGGATGGTGACGTCTCGCCTGAGTCGCTCGCGAACGGTCGGGTCGTCGAGGTCGACGTCTCCGACCTTGTCCTCGATCTCTGCGCGTACCGCTGGGTCGTCGAAGTCGACGCGCTCGTAGGGGCGGAACGTCTTTACGACGCGCTTCACGAGCGGGATCGCGAACGCACGCCGGTCCGGCAGGCTGGTGAACGGTGCCAGCAGCACCAGGGAGTCGGCGGGTGCGCCTTCGTCGGCGATCGCGGCGAGCGCGAGGGCGGCGCCCATCGAGAAGCCGACCAGCAGGACAGGGTCGTCCGAGGCGGCAGCCCGCTCGGCCTCACGCGCGACCGTCGCCCGCCACTCGGTCCAGCGGCGCTCGCCGAGGGTTGCCCAGTCGGGGCCGAAGCCGGGGAGGAGCGGCGCGTGGACCCGCCAGCCGATCGCCGCGAGCGCCGCGGCGATCGGTCGCACCTCGGCCGGCGTGCCGGGGAAGCCGTGGACGACGACGGCCGTGGCCGGGCCGTCGCCGGTCTCGAAGGGTTGGTGTTCGGGGCCGGGGAAGGCCTGCATGGGGTGCATCGTCGCATGGGGATCGTGGACGAAGGGTGGTGCGGTGTGGCGGGTGTCGGCTTCGACCGCGTGCCTGACAGTGAGTGATGCATTGTAAGAACTCCGTGAGTAGCGGCTGCTACCATTCGTCTCAAGCGGCACGTCCCTTGCGTCTTCTCGCCGCTGGAATCCCCCGAGCCACCGGGCATCATCCATTCACTCCCGGGGCTCACGATAGGAGCGCATCATGCGCAACCGTAGTCAGAAGGGCTTTACCCTTATCGAGCTGCTGATCGTCATCGCGATCATCGGCATCCTTGCAGCGGTTCTGATCCCGAACCTGCTGAATGCGCGGACCCAGGCGCAGCTCCGCGCCGCGCAGGCGTACAGCAGCCAGGTCTTCACTGCTGTCACGGCGGCGCTGGCATCAGATGCCGACGCGGTACCGGAGAACTTCGACGATGTTGAGTGCGGCGGCGCCGACCCGGTCCCCTCCTTCACAGCAGAAGGCACCTTGTACCAGTTCGGTTGGCCCGGGGCACCGGCGCTTGTTGCCACTGGTGGGTCTTGCGGCATCTCAGGTGACAACGATACCGGCATCATCACGGTTGTCGTGGAGACGAGCACCGGCTTCGAGTACACCAACGGCGCTCTGACCGATTCGCCCGAATGATGGCTAGCCGCTAGCGAGCGGCTTGGACCCGGAACATGGGCTTCCGCTCAGGAACGTGTGACAGCCCCTAGCCTCGCGACCGGCAGGCATCCGATGGGTGCCTGCCGGTGCCACGCAGGACCGGATGCGGGCTAGGCAAGCCTGGCGGCGAAGAAGCGCCAGCGATCGGTCCTCGAAGCTGCACCTAAACGAAGAGAGCATGGAGTTGTCGTCCTAAGGTAGGA
>SLSM01000338.1 GCA_007130445.1 Trueperaceae bacterium
AGGCCGCGACGCTCGAGGCGCTGCAGGACCTCGGTGTGTTGCACCTGGCGCCCGCGCCCGGCGGCCCGGACGATGGCGTCGCGGTGATGCGCGGCCGCCTCGCGACGGTGCGGCACGCCGCCGACGTGCTCGCCCACGCCGCTCCGGCCACCTCTCGACACGACGCGAGGCCCGGCGCGGCGACGCCGGCGACGGCCGCCGTGTCGAGGCGTCCGGCCGAGGACGTCGTCGCCGAGGTCGAACGCCTGGTCGAAGGGCTCGACGCCTTGCGCACGACCAGGTCCGAGCTGCGGCGCGCGCATGCGCTCTTGGCACCGTTCGGTTCGTTCGACCCCGATAGCGTCCGCAGGCTCGAGTCCCACGGTCTGGCCGTGCGGCTGGCGCGCCCGCCGCTCGCGCGGGCCCTGCCCGAGGTCGAGGGGGCGGCGTGGATCGAGCTCGGACGCGATCGACGATCGCGCGCCCTGGCGCTCGTCGGGCCGATCGCGGTGGTCGACGCGACCGTCGTGCCGCACGAGGTCGCACTGCCGGCAGCGCCTTCGGAGCGTCTGGCAGACGACATCGCCGACGTCGACCGCGCGGTCGAGCGTTCCCGCGAGCGGCTCGCGGCGCTCGCCGTCGAGCGTGCGACGGTGGACGACCTGCTGCACCGCACCGAGGAGGCGCTGCGCTTCGAAGAGGCGCGGGTCGGCATGGCCAGGGTCGGCGCGGTCGAGGTGCTGCGCGGCTTCGTGCCCGCCGAGCACGTTCGTCGCCTGGAGGCGCTCGCCGCCGAGCGCGGCTGGGGCGTGTGGGTCGAGGACGTTCGCGACCCCGACGAGGCGCCCACACTGATCCGCAACCCTGCCTGGGTGCGTCCCATCGCGCCGCTGTTCTCGTTCCTGGGGGTCGTTCCGGCCTATGGGCACGTCGACATCAGCGTCGCCTTCCTGGTCTTCTTCAGCCTGTTCTTCGCCATGATCGTCGGCGACGCCGGTTACGGCCTCCTGTTCCTCGGACTCACCGAGATCGGTGCGCGCCGCTACCCGGCCGCGCCGCGCCGCGTGATCGCGCTGATGCGCCTGCTCTCCGTGAGCACCGTCGCCTGGGGACTGGCGAGTGGGAACGTCTTCGGCCTCTCGGCGCTGCCGCCGGTCCTCGGCGTCTTCCGGCTCGACTGGCTGACGCAGGAGCGCAACGTGATCGCGCTGGCGTTCACCATCGGCGCGGTGCACCTCACACTCGCGCACGTGTGGAACGCGGTGCGCTTCATCAACACCACGCGGTCGCTGGCCGAGCTCGGCTGGGTGGCGACCACGTGGACCATGTACCTGCTGGCGCGGCAGCTGGTCCTCGGCGACCCCTTCCCGGACTGGGCCTGGGCCTCGTTCGGTGTGGGCGTGGTGCTGATCGTGCTGTTCACGACGCCGTGGCGAAGGCTGCGCGGTGCCTGGTTCCAGCACGCCATGCTGCCGCTGAACCTGGTGAGCAACTTCGTCGACGTGGTCTCGTACGTGCGGCTGTTCGCCGTCGGCGCGGCGACCTTCGCCGTCGCCACCGCGTTCAACGACCTGGCACACTCGGTCGGCCTGAGCGGCCCGTTGGGCGGGGTGCTGAGCGCGCTCGTGCTCTTCTTCGGTCACTCGCTCAACGTGGCGCTCGCCGCCATGGGCGTGCTCGTGCACGGCGTGCGCCTCAACACGCTGGAGTTCGCGGGGCACCTGGGGCTGCCCTGGACCGGCCACCGGTACCGCCCCTTCGCGCGCTGGCGACCCAGCGACGCGGTCACCGCCGCCGGCGCGAGCGCCGCGCGCGCGGCGGAAGGAGATCCTGCATGGACCCCGAGATGATGCTCTCGCTCGGCAGCGCCGGGGCGGCGGCCGTCCTCGGCCTCGCCGCCATCGGTTCGGCCATCGGGACGGGCACCGCCGGTCTCGCCGCCGTCGGGGCATGGAAGCGCTGCTACGCGCTCGAGAAGAGCGTTCCCTTCATCCTCGTGACGTTCGTCGGCGCTCCGCTGTCGCAGACGATCTACGGCATGATCCTGATGAACGCATTGGTGCGCACCGCCACCGAGCGCGCCGCCGCGGGCGAGGTGGTGGGCTGGCCGGCGATGCTGGCGATCGGCCTGTTCGGAGGCGCTGCGATGGCGGCGTCCGCCGCGTTCCAGGGCCGCGTGGGCGCCGCGGCCGCCGACGCGCTCGGTGAGACCGGCCAGGGGTTCGGCAACTACCTCATGGCGATCGGCGTCGTGGAGACGGTGGCACTGTTCGTGCTCGTGTTCATCCAAGCGGCGCTGTAGCGCTCCGGCTTCGCACCTCCGGCCGGCACCGTCCTCAGCGCCGCGACGGCGGCATGCGCTGCAGGCGGTCGACGCGCAACCGATGCCGTGCGTCGAACAGCCGGCGGTACGCGAGTAACACCACCCCGAACGCGCCGAGCGCCGTGGCCGCCGCGATCATGAACATGATCACGATCTGGTAGCGCACCGCGTCGGCGGGCGCGGCGCCGGCGAGGATCTGCCCCGTCATCATGCCGGGCAGGCTCACGATGCCCATGACCATCATCGCGTTGATGGTCGGGATCATGCCGACGCGCAGCGCGTCGCTCATCAAGGCGTGGGCCGCCTCCCAGCGCGTCGCCCCGAGCGACAGGAGCAGTTCGACGCGGCCGCGCTGCTGCGTCACCCCTTCGGTGAAGCGGTCGAGCGCCAACGAGATGCCGTTCAGGACGTTTCCGAGCACCATCCCCAGGAGCGGGATCAGGTACTGCGCGTCGAACCAAGGCTCGACGCGGATGATGCCGAGGAGCGCGAAGCCCGTCACGAGGAACGACGCTCCCATCACGGAGACGAGCGCGTCGAGGTACACGCCGGCGAAGCGGCGCTTGGTGCGCTGCACCGCCGACACGCCCGCCAGGCCGCTCATCAACAGCGCGATCGCCAGGATCGGCACGGGTCGCTCCAGCGCGAACACCCACGCCAACACCAGCCCGATCAGCAGCAGCTGCGCCGTCATGCGGACGCTCGCGACGAGCAGCGAGCGCGCCAGCCCCAGGCGCAGCGCGAGCGACAGGGCGACGTTCACCACGATCAGCGTCGCCGCCAGCAGCAGTTGCCGGAGGTCGATCGGGACGTAGGCGAGGTCGTTCACGCCGACGCCTCCAGGCGCACGACGCGGTCGCTCACGCGATCGACCTGTTCGCTCCGGTGGCTCGTCCACAGCACCGCTCGCTCGGCAGCGGCGCCGCGCCAATCGTCGACCAGCGTCTCGAGCGCTGCCGCGCCGTCGTCGTCGAGCGACGCGCTCGGCTCGTCCAGGAGCAACACGGTCGGCTCCAGTTGGAGCCGACGCACGAGTGCGACGAGCTGTTGCTCGCCGCCGGAGAGCTCGACAGCGTCCTGGGCCAAAAAACGGTCGTCCCGTCCGAGCCGTTCGAGGGTTGCGCGCACCAGCGACCGGTCCCAACTGCGCGTCGTGTGGGCGCGGAGCGTGAACGGGAGCCTGAGGTTGTCCTCGACACTCCCCTCGACCATCACCGGTCGCTGAGGAACGTAGGCCACCCGGGAACGGTACGTCGGCATGTGCCAGAGCCCCGACGGCGTGCCGCGCAGCGTCAGCGACCCTTCGTCCAGGGCGTCGAGTCCGGCCAGCACCCGCAGCAACAGCGTCTTGCCCGAGCCCGACGGGCCCGCGAGCGCCACGCGCTCGCCGGCGCGGAGCGCGAACGCGACACCGCGCCACAGCCATCGACCCTCGACCCGGCGGCCACCGTCGCGCAGGTCGAGGAGAGCACCGTCGCTGAGCACCGTGCACGATGATAGGCCGTGTGCAGGTGCGCTTCCAGGGACAACGGCGGGGGGCGGCCCCGCCGCGATACGCTGGGGTCGCATCGCCGTCGCGTCTGGAGGCCGATCATGAGCGAACGCGTCCGCTGGGGCATCGTGAGCACCGCCCGAATCGCCCGCGAGAAGGTCATCCCGGCCATGTTCAAGGCCGCGAACGTCGACGTGGTCGCGATCGCCTCGCGTGACGAGCGCATGGCGCGCGAGGCCGCGTCGGCCCTACGCATCCCCCGCGCCCACGGCAGCTACGAGGCGCTGCTCGACGACCCCGAGGTCGACGCAGTCTACGTCCCGGTGCCCAACCACCTGCACGTCGACTGGTCGATCCGGGCGCTCGAGGCCGGCAAGCACGTGTTGGTCGAGAAGCCCTTGGGGATGGACGCCGAGGATGCCGAGCGCCTCGTGTCCGCCGCCGCCGCGACGCCGCATCTGAAGGTGATGGAAGGCTTCATGTACCGCTTCCACCCGCAGTGGCTCGAGGCCAAGCGCATGGTCGAGGAGGGCGAGATCGGTCGTCTGCAGCAGGTGCACTCGCACTTCTCGTACTTCAAGCTCGACCCCGACAACATCCGCAACCAGCCGGACGCCGGCGGTGGTGGACTAATGGACATCGGCTGCTACGACATCTCCCTGTCGCGTTTCCTGTTCGGCAGCGAGCCGCTGCGCGTGGTCGCCAGCGTCGACCTCGATCCCAGCCTCGGCGTCGACCGCCTGGTGAGCGCCCTGCTCGATTTCGGCGCGGGCCGCACCGCGACGTTCTCGTGCGGCACCCAGATGCTGCGACACCAGCGCGCGCAGGCCTTCGGCAGCGAGGGGCGCATCGAGCTCGAGATCCCGTTCAACGCCCCGCAGGACGGCCCCTGTCGCCTGTGGCACGAGCATGACGAGGGCACCTTCGAGCGCGTGTTCGACCGCGTCGACCAGTACACGCTGCAGGCCGAGGCGTTCTCGCGGGCCGTGCTCGACGACACCGAGGTGCCGCTGCCGCTGGCCGACGGCCTCGCCAACATGCGCGTGCTGGACGCGATCAAGGCCAGCAGCCGCGCGGACGACTGGGTGGCGGTGCCCTCCTGAGCGGCGACCCCGACGACCTGGTCTTCCTCGACGAGGACGGCATCGAGATCGACGCCGACACCCTCGAGGAGGTCTTCGAGCTGTGGAACGAGAGCCCGAACGACGACCTCGGCGGTCTCTCGCCGAACGCCCTCACCGATCTCCTCGAGGACCCGTTCGAGGCCACCGACGTGCTCGTGTTCGCCGACGTGCTCCCGCGACCGCCCGTCGCACCGATCGTGACGCTCCTCGAGCCCGTCTTCGAGGCGCTGCACGCAGGGCCGCTGCGCGCCACGTCGGCCGGCTACCTCCCGCGCAGCCTGTGCGTGACGATCGAGGAGCGGGTGTTCGAGCGGCACGGGGTGCTGCACCTGGACGGTCTGCGACCCGTGGTCACGAGCGAGGCGCGCTTCCCCTCGCTCCACCTGGCGCGCTCGCTGGCCGAGTACGCGGGCCTGCTGCGGCGGCGCTCCGGCGCCTTCCACCTGACCCGCAAGGGGCGTGCGCTCTACGAGCACCACGGGATGGCCGGCGTGCATCCCGCGCTGCTGCGCGCGCATGCGACGCGGCTCGAGTGGTCGTCGCTCGACGGTTGGCCGCGCGTGGGGGTGTTGCAGGCGAGCTTCGCGTTCTCGTTGCTGTTGCTGGCGCGCTACGGCCGCAGCGAGCGATCCACCACCTTCTACGCCGAACGCTGGCTGCGCGCGTTCCCCGGTGCCGACGACGCCTTCGTCGGGTCGGGCGATGGTTCGGACGAGGCTGCCCTCGCCGCCTTCATGCGCTGCTACGAGACGCGCGTGGTCGAGCGGTTCATGGCGCTGTTCGGCCTGGTGGCGGTGACGCGGCGGCGGTCGCACGGTGCGCAGCCACAGGGCCTGTGGCCCGAGGCGTTCGTGCGAGCGTCACGGCTCTTCGCCGACGTGCTCGCGGTTCGCCACGGCGCCTGAGCGCGCCGGCAACCGCGCCGCGCTCGCCACCGCCGACAGTGCGGCGAGCGCCACCACCGTGAACAGCCAGCGGAAGGCGGTCGTGCCCGCCGCGTCTCCCAGCACGGCTGCCAGGACGGCGGTGCCCACGATGCTGCCGGTGTAGCGCATGGTCGAGAACAGCCCCGCCGCCTGCCCGGCATCGTTCACACCTGCCGCGCGCATGGCCGCCGCGTGGACCGACGCGCTCGAGAGGCCGATGCCCGACCCGAGGAGCGTGACGGCCGCCGCGTAGGCCCACCATGGCCAGGTCGGAGCGATCACCAGGAAGGGCAGCGTGGCCACCGCCGCGAGGACGGTGCCGGCGAGCGCCGGGGCGCGGCGTCCGAGGCGGTCGCCCAGCGCGCCTCCGACTGGACCCCAGACGAGCATCGCAAGGGACATGGTGCCCAGGACCCAGCCGACGTCGCGCGGTCCCCAGTCGACGAGCCTCGACAGGAACAGCGGCAGCGCCAGGAACACCGTGTACATCACCAGGTTGCTCGAGGCGACCGTCAGGCCGGCCGGCAAGAAGCCCGGGCGGCGGAGCAGGTCGAGGCGCACGACCGGGTCGGGGACGAGCTGTGAACGCCGCACGAAGGCGCTGCCAGCGAGCAGCGCCACGACCGCCAACAGCGGCGTCAGGGCCGGTGGCACACCGGGCACGCGCCACACGGTGGCGCTCAAGGCGGCGCTCACGAGCGTGATCAGGAGCAAGGCGGACCCGAGGATGTCGAAACGACCGCCCGAGGCGCCGTCCCCGGCGCGCGGCAGGCGCGCCACCAGCGCCAGCCCTGGTACCAGCACGAGCAGGTTCACGGCGAAGATCCAGCGCCAGCCGAGTACGTCGGTCACGAGTCCACCGAGCGGTGGACCGATCGCCGCGGCGACACCGATACCCACGCCAACGAGGCCGAACGCTCGGCCCAGACGCGGACCGGCGACGCTGACACGCACCAGGGCCGTGCCGTTGGGGATGGCGCTGGCGCCGGTGATGGCTTGGATCGTGCGCGCCAGCACGAGCAGTTCCACGCTGGTCGCCAGCGCCGCCAGCAGGCTCGCCAGCGCGAACCCCGTGAGTCCCAGCAGCATGACGCGGCGGCGACCGAAGCGGTCGCCGAGGCTCCCGCCCAGGGGTTGCACCGCCGCCATGGCCACCAGGTACGACACGACGATCCAGCTGCCCCACGCGAGCGGTGCGTCCAGGTCGGCGAGCACCTCGGGGAGGGCGACGACGATCATCGTGGAGTTGAGGGGCGCCAACACGCCCGCCAAGAGCGCTGCGAGGACGGCGCCGCGCTCGGCGGCCTGGCCGCCGCCGGGACGGTGCGGCGGCCAGGCCTCAGTCATCAGGGTCGTTCGAGCAGGCGCACCGTGCCGGCCCCGCCGTCGACCTCGAGCAGCGCGCCGTCCGGGATCCGCTTGGTGGCGTCCTGCAACGCCACGACCGCCGGAAGCGCGTACTCACGCGCGACGACGGCGGAGTGCGACAGCAGGTTGCCCGACTCGGTCACGAGGCCGCCGGCCGTCGCGAACAGCGGCGTCCAGGCCTGACCGGTGGTCGGCGCGACGAGCACCTCGCCCGGTCGCAGCGCGCCCGTGTCGGCGAGCGAGCGCAGCACGCGCGCCCGGCCTCGGACCACCCCGGCCGAGGCGGCGGTGCCGAGGAGCAGGTCGGGGTCGGCGGGTGGTGCGGCATGGCCCCCCTCGGCTGCGCCCTCG
>SLSM01000350.1 GCA_007130445.1 Trueperaceae bacterium
CGCCGGTCGGGACGGGGTCCTCGCGCCCGGCGCGGCCGCCGCTGCGGCCGCCGGCGGCCACGAGCAGCGGAGCGAGGTCGCAGGGCACGTCGTCGTTCGACGCGCGCCCACGCAGCCGCTTGCGCGCCCGTACCGTCGCGCCACCGCCGGGCGTGACGGCGATGTCGAGCTCGTCCGACATGCGCCGCACCCCGGGAAGACCCAAGCCGAGCGTGCGACCACTGCTGTAGTGGTCGGTCAGCGCGAGCGCCACGTCGGCGATCCCGGGCCCGGCGTCGCTGGCGGTGATCTCGACGTCGATGGCGCTGCCGCGGCGGACCCGGCACATCACGACCGACCCGCTCCCCGCGTACTTGAGCACGTTGGAGCCGAGCTCGCTCACGATGGTCGCGATCACCGAGCGCTCGAGGTCGGTCGCACCGTAGAGCAGCGCTGAGCGCTGACAGCGCAGCACCGCCGCCTGCAGGTCGAGCGCGCGGGCGATGTCGAAGCGCTCGCCGGCGCCGCTCACGCGCTCGCTCCGCTCGCGCCGGCGTCGACCGCCACCGCTGCCGTGTCGTCGTCCTGGGCGTGGACGGCGCCGAGCGCCACGAGCGCGTCGTCGAGGGTGGCGTACGCGCGCACGCCGCGCGTGTCGACGCCGGCGTCGATGAGATAGGCGACGACCCCAGCCGACAGGCCGACCAGCAGCGGGCTCACGCCCAGCAAGGCAGCGGTTCGTGCGACGAGCGTCAGCTGCCGGAAGTCCTCGGCGTCGATCAGGTCGAGACCGGACGCTTCGAGCACCAGCGCACGGGAGCGGCTGCGGTGCAACGTCTCCAGCACGTCGCCTCGCAGCGCGCGCAGCGTGGCCTCGTCGAGCTCGCGCGGCAGCGTCACGACCAGCGCCGGTCCGACACGCGTGGCGACGGGGCCGCTACCGGCGCCGTCGTCAGCCCACCCGGTGCGCACGCCGCCTCACCCGCGCGCGGCGCCGGGGCGACGCAGACGATCCCCGTCGCCGACGAGATCGAGGGCGATCTCGAAGGCGTCGCGCAGGGTGGCGGTGGTGCGGATCTCGCCGATCTCGACGCCGAGCTCGACCATCGTGAAGGCGATCTCGGGCGAGATGCCCGATACGATCGCCTCGCAGCCCATCAGCCGCGTCGCCTGTGTGATCTTCACGAGCTGGTTGGCCACCGCCGTGTCGACGGTGCGAACGCCGCTGATGTCGAGCATGAACACCTTCGTGCGGGACTGCGCGATCATCGCGAGGGTCTTCGTCATGATCTCCTGCGTGCGACTCGAGTCGAGCACGCCGATGAGCGGCAGCAGCAAGATGCCCTCCCAGATCGGCGTGACGGGGGTCGCCTGCTCCAGCAGCGCCTCGCTGCGCGCCTCCAGCAAGGCGTTCTCCTCGGCCGCCAGCTCGGCCGCCTCGCGTTGGGTGGCGTGGATCTGGTCGAGCACCAAGAAGGTGTCGAGGAAGAGCAGCTTCTGGATGGCCGTGCGCATCGCCGCAAGGTGCTCGGGGCCGGCCTCGACGCGGTTCAAGCGCTCGATCAGCAGCTGGTCCGACATGAACATCCCCGCCATGTAGATCACGTTGGGGAGATCGATGCGCCCATGCACGGCTCCGACGTGGCGCCGGGCCGCCAGGTAGGCGTCGTCGACGTCGGCGACGAAGAAGCTCGTCCAGTGCCTCACTTGCTGCTCCTGTACGTGCGCGAGCAGTTCGTCGGCGTGGCCGAAGAAGAGCTCGAACTCCTCGTGCGTACGCAGCCAGGCGTACCAGTCGTGCACGAAGGCGTCGATCTGGGGGACCAGGTGCGTACCGGCCTCGCGGACGAGGTCGAGGTCACGCTCGCGGATGTCGAACTTCGCGAGCGCCGTGGTGCGATCGATGGGGGTTGGCATGGCGGCACCTCGGATGCTTGGCCGGGGGCCGTGGCAGCGTACACGACGACCGCATCGACCCCGGCGCCGATGCGATGTTCGACCCGTATGGTACGTCGCCGAACACCGTACGAGTGTGCCCCGCACCCCTGGAGCAAGGGACGCACGTCCCGAGACGGGAGCGCCGTGGCGACCGCCTATACTGGATGCATCACGACGCTGCGCTGGTGTACACCATGAGAGACGTCCTGCGCTTCCTCGCCGCCTGGGCCCTGGTCCACGAGAGCGCCGACGAGGGCTGGCGCGCCGCCGTGGCGCGCGGTGAGGGCCTCGCTCCGGGCGACCTCGAGCGCGGACCGGACGCCTTCGTCGACGGCCTCGCCGCGCTGGTCGACGCCGAGAAGGAGCGCCTGAAGCGCGAGTTGGCTGGTGACGGTGCAGGCTCGGCAGCCAGCGCAGGCGGCCCTGATCGCCGCGACGCCGACCTGACGACCGCGCTCGAGGCGCTGCGCTTCGACCTGGCGGAGCTGCGCGGTCGCATCGAGAGCCTGCAGGCCAGCGTCGACGCCTTGCACGGCGAGCGCGACGCCTGAGCATGTCGGCCCGCGGCCGCACGATCGCCGCCGTGGCGCTGCGACACGGAGCGACTGCAGCCTGGCGCTCCGGGCTGGGGCTGCGCCCGCGCGCGGAGCGTCGTCGCGCCGTCGCGAGAGCGCTGCGCCTCGCGTGCGAGGCGTTGGGCCCCAGCTTCATCAAGCTCGGCCAGCTCGCGTCGGTCCGCCCCGACCTGGTATCGCCCGAGACGGTCTTCGAGCTCGAGCGCCTCCAGGACCGCGTGCCCGCCGTACCCGTGGACGCGATCCGCGAGGTGATCCGGCGTGAGCTCGGCGCGGCTCCCGAGCGCGTGTTCGCCTCGTTCGACCCCGAACCGATCGCGACAGCGTCGATCGCGCAGGTGCACGGGGCGACGTTGGCCGCTCCGTACCGCGGCGTGAACGGCCGGCTCCTCGCTGCCGGCGCGCGCGTGGCCGTGAAGGTGGTGCGACCCGGCGTCGCTCGCCTGATCGCCGAAGACCTGACCCTGGCGCGCCGTTGGGCCGAGCGCGCGGAGCGGATCGGGTGGCTGGCCCGCTGGCGCCCGAACGCGCTCCTGCGCGAGTTCGAGTCCAGCCTGGCTCGCGAACTCGACCTGCGCGTGGAGGGCCGCGTGGGGGATCGTTTCGCGTTCGATTTCGCCGACGATGCGCTGGTGATGGTCCCCGCCGTCGTGTGGACGCACACCACGCGGAGCGTGCTCACCAGCGAGTTCGTCGACGGCTGGCTCCTGTCGGAACTCGGCGACGCGGAGCGCGCGGGCATCGACGCGCGCGCCCTCGCCACGCACGGCGCGGAGGTGTTCATGCGCCAGGTGCTGGTGCATGGCCGCTACCACGCCGACCTGCACCCGGCGAACCTGATCGTCACGCGCGACGGGCGCATCGGCTACGTCGACTTCGGCATCGCGGGGCGCACGACGCCGCCGCAACGCCGGGCGATCGCCCAGGTGCTCGTCGCCACCGCGTACGGCGACGCCGACCGCGCTCTGCGCGCCTCGCGTGCGCTGGGGCTCGAGGTGCCGGAGGCGGTCGAGCCCGCGCTGCGCAGCGGCGTCGCGCGGCTGATGCGGGCCCACCTGGCACGCTCACCAGCCGACGTGCGCGGCTTCGTGACCGGCTTCCTCGGGTTGTTGGCCGAGCATCGGATCGCGATCCCGGAGGGCTACGGCATGCTGGTGAAGGCGCTCGTGACCGTCGAGGGCGTCGCCCGCGCGATCGATCCCGACATCGACCTGCTCGAGGCTGCCAAGCCGTTCACGACGCGCCTGGTCGCCGATCAGCTGCTGCGGCCTGAGCGGCTGCGCGAGCGGCTGCCGGCGGCGCTGCGCGCGGCGCTGGCAGAACTCGTGGCGTGACAGGCAGCGATCGTCAGTGTGTCACGCGGATCAACGCCGCTCCCTCGTCGTCGCTCGGCGGCTCGAACCACGTCTCGAACAGGTCGAGCATGTCGCTCGTCACGAGGTAGCTGCCGCTTGGCCGCTCGGCGTTGCGCGCCGCCAAGCGGCGCTCGAGCACCGAGCGGGGCGCCTCGAGGTAGACGAGCCACGGCGTCGCCCCCGCCGCCCGCGCGCGTTCGGCGCCCGCCTCGCGTGCCGCGCGCGACCAGAAGCCCCAGTCGAGCACCACGTGCACGCCCAGGACGAGGGCCCGCTCGGCCGTGTCCCAGGCGATGGCCGTGAGTTGCGCCAGGCGCTGGTCGTGGGCCTCGCGCGGCAGGTGCTCGCCGAAGAGCGCGATCATCCACTCGTCGACCGTGAAGCGCAGCGCGGGGAGGTCGCGCTCGAGCGTGTGCGCGAGGTGTGTCTTGCCGCTCCCCGTGAGGCCGCAGAGCAGGACCACCGAGGGCCCTGCCGTGGCCCGGACGCGCTCGACCACATCGTGCGCGCCCGGTGCCAGCGCGTCGTCGTCAGTCATCGAGCGTGCTTCGCACGTACTCGCGCAGCCACGTCAGCGCCGGGCGCTCCTCGTCGAACCAGTCGAGCAGGTAGGCGTTGGGCTTCCAGATCCGGCCGGCCCGGTATCCCCAGAGCGTGACGCCGGCGACGGCCTCGTGTTCCCACAGCACCGGGAACATGCGCTGGTACATGGCAAGTTGCGCCGCGTCGTCGGCCGACTCCATCTCGAGCTCCGAGACGTAGATCGGCAGGCCGAGCTCGGCGAGAGCATCGAGGTTCGTGCGGATCACCGCGGGGTCGGCGTGCTCGAGCCCGTGGGCCTGGACGCCGATGCCGTCGATCAGGCCGCGCTCTTGCAGGATGGCGACGAGCTCGGCGTACCGCACGCGGTTCATGGCGCAGCAGAGGATGTTGTACTCGTTGATGAGCAGCGTCGCCTCGGGCAGCGCCTCGCGGGCGCGTTCGAACGACCACACCACCCAATCCCAGCCCGTCTCGCCGGCTCCGCCGAGCGCCTCGGCGTAGGAGGGCGGGGCGTGCAGCGGTTCGTTCACGACGTCCACCAGCGCGACGTCGGGATAGCGCTCGGCGAACGCGGCGATCCACGCCTCGACGGCGGCGCGCTGCTCGTCCGGCGGCAGGTCCGCCACCCAGCGCGGTTCCTGCTGCCCCCACACGAAGGTGTGCTGTTTGACCGGGATGCCGTGGCTGCGCGCGACGGCCACGATCACATCCATCCCGCCCCACACGTAGAGACCGCGCTGCGCCTCGACCGAGAGCCACTTTCCGGCATTCTCGGGCGTGACCTGGTTCCAGCGCTCGGCGAAGTCCGGGTCGAACGCCGGGGTGAGGACGTTGCCCAGGAACCGGTCATGCCCAGCGGCGATCGGACCGTCGGCGTGCTCCGCGGCACGCTGCGCCAGCGCCACGGTCGAGCACGCCGCGCTGACCAGGAGCGCAAGCGTCAGCCGCGCGGCGACGCGCGTGGCGGCCCGCGTCACGGTGTGACCGCCCCGACCGACTCGCGCTGGCGCTCGATCAGGCCGGCGTACCAGGCGGCGCTGCGCTTGGGGATGCGCGCCTGCGTCTCGTAGTCGACGTACACCAGGCCGAAGCGCATGTCGAAGCCGTGTTGCCACTCGAAGTTGTCCAGCAGGCTCCAGGCGAAGTAGCCGCGCACGTCGGCTCCCTGACGGATCGCGTCCTGGAGCGCGCCGATGTGCTGCTCGAGGTACTCGACGCGGGCGACGTCGTCCACCTTGCCGTCGCGGAGCGTGTCGGGGTAGGCCGCGCCGTTCTCGGTCACGAGCATCGGCGGCGGCGCGTAGTCACGCTGCACGCGCACCAGCAGTTCGGTGAGCCCGGCCGGGTAGACCTCCCAGCCCATGTCGGTGGGCGGCGAGTCGAACGGGACTTGGCGGAGCGACGGCCAGGGGGCGCTCGGGTCGTGCGCCATGATCGTGCGGCTGTAGTAGTTGACGCCGAGGAAGTCGATCGGCGCGGCGATGCGCGCGAGGTCGCCGTCGTGGACCGCGGGCACCAGGTCGCCGTAACCCTCCCAGACGTCCTCGGGGTAGCGGCCGCGCAGCAGCGGGTCGAGGTACCAGCGGTTGAAGAAGCCGTCGAAGCGGTGCGCGGCGGCGACGTCCTCGGGCGCTCCGCTGGCGGGGTGGGCCGGGATCAGGTTCAAGACGATGCCGTGCTGGGCGCGCGGCGCGTTGGCGCGCATCGCCTCGAGCGCGCTGCCGTGGGCCAGGAGCAGGTGGTGCGCGGCGCGCAGGCTGAGCGCGTGGTCGCGCAGGCCCGGCGCGTGCTCGCCGGCCGAGTAGCCGAGGTGCGCCGAGCACCACGGCTCGTTGAGCGTGGCGTAGCCGGCCACGCGGTCGCCGAGCCGGGCGGTGACCGCGTCGGCGTAGGCGACGAAGGCGTCGACGATGCTCCGCTCGGGCCAGCCGCCGGCGTCCTGCAGCGCTTGCGGCAAGTCCCAGTGGTAGAGCGTCGCGTAGGGGGCGATGCCACGCTCGAGCAGGGCGTCGACGAGCCGGTCGTAGAAGTCGAGGCCGCGCTCGTTGACGGCGCCCGTCCCGCTCGGCAGGACGCGTGGCCAGGCGACGCTGAAGCGGTACGCGCCTACGCCGAGCCGCGCCATCAGGTCGACGTCGCGCTGCCAGAGGTGGTAGTGATCGCAGGCCAAGTCGCCCGTGGCGCCGCCCGAGACCTTCCCAGGGGTGGCGCAGAAGGTGTCCCAGATGGACGGCCCGCGGCCGTCCTCGGCGACGGCGCCTTCGATCTGGTAGCTGGAGGTCGCCACCCCCCAGACGAAGCCGGGCGGGAAGCGGAGGTCGATGGTGTCGGTCATGGTGGCTCCTGAGGCGAACGGATCGCGGGGCGTGGGATGGGCGGCATGCTCACCGAGGGCTGTGGACGACCACCACCGAGCGTGGCGGTGCGAGGAGCGGGACCGAAGCGTCGTGCACGCTCCGGCGCGGCGCGAGCGTTTCGTCGAAGGTGGGCTCGTCGAGGGTTGCCACGTCGAGTGCGGCGGCCAGGCCGTCGGCCTGCAGCGTGACGTCGATGGGCTCGTCCGAGCGGTTCACGATGAGCACCCGCAGCGCCGTGTCCTCGACGGCCGCGTAGGCCGCGAGACGCTCGTCGCCACCGTCGACGCGGTGCGCGGTGCCCGCGAAGCCCGCCAGCATGGCGTAGACGTGATACGTGGGGCGGACCCAGCCGGTGCGGTCGATGAGGCCGTGGCCGCCGAGGCCGTACAGCGCGAAGTACTGGCTCACGTCGACGCCATGCGTGGCGAGCTGGCCCAGCGCCTCGGCCAGCCACACGGCGGCGACCTGGTCCTCGAGGTGGCGCAGCATCTGGGTGCGCCACGAGAGACCGAACTCGGTGACGCCGATCTCGACCTCGCGCTCGTAGCCGAGCGGGTTGACGGTCGGGTCGGCGAGCCACGCCCGCACCTGAGCGATCTCGCCGGTGAGTTCGCGCGAGGTTGCCAGGGCGTCGTCGTCGCTGCGGGTGCCATCGGTGGGGTAGACGTGCCACGTCAGCAGGTCGATGACGTCGCCACAGCGGGTGATGACCTCGCGGAGGTAGTCCATGCCGCTGGGCCGGGAGCCCGAGACCGCGGGTCCGCTCAAACGGACCTCGC
>SLSM01000369.1 GCA_007130445.1 Trueperaceae bacterium
CGGGCGACGCCGCGCTGCGCGACGCCGTGGTCGCGGCCACGGAGGAGGGCCGACGGTTCGAGGGCCTCTACGAGTCGCATCCTGCGCACCTGCTCGTGCACTGCATCGTGCACGACGCGCACCACCGCGGTCAGATCATGGCGCTGCTGCGGCAAGGCGGCCGCAGCGCCGAGGAGCGCGAGCGCTTGGAGGACGCCACCTGGCCGATCTGGCGCGTGTGACCCGGGCGGAGCGTCCGACCCGGAGTAGCGACCCATCACGGCCCACAGCGAGGAGCCGTCTGTGACTGAGACCTGGCGCACCACCGTCGCCGCCGCGCTCGACGCGCGAGAGGCCCACGTCGCCTTCGGCCACGCCGTCGCGGGGCTCGCCCCGGCGCTGCGAGGCATCCGGCCGGCGGGGCTGCCGCATTCGGCGTGGGACCTGCTCGAGCACGTTCGCATCGCGCAGGCCGACCTGGTCGCGTACATGGAGGATCCGACGTACGCGGCCCCCGTGTGGCCGGGGAGCTACTGGCCGTCGACGTCGGAGCCCCCGACCGAGTCGGCGTGGGACGCGGCGGTGGCCGCTGTCGAGCACGGACGCGCGCGGCTCAAGGCGTTGGTGCTCGAGTTGCCCGACCCCACGGCTGCCATCCCGTGGGGCGGACAACACACGTATCTGCGTTCCATCCTCGTGGCGCTCGACCACGAGGCCTACCACGTCGGGCAGCTCGTGGTCGTGCGACGGCTGCTGGGGTCGTGGCCTGGATAGCACGCCGCCGGCAGCCACCGCATGGGCGCGTTCGACTCGACGCCGCCATCGCCCCGCGGCGGGCTAGGCTGACGCCCCATGGACACCATCCGCCACCTGGTGCTCGCCCTGTCGTGCCGTGATCGCCCCGGCATCGTGCACGCCGTGACCGGCCTGTTGGCGCGGACCGGCGGGAACGTGACGGAGTCGCAGCAGTTCGGTGACGCCGGCACGGGGCTGTTCTTCATGCGCGTGCAGGTGGAGACGCCCGCCACGCCCGCCGAACTCGACGCCGGCATGGCAGAGCTCGAGGAGAGTTTCGGCATGACGTGGACGCTCGACGAGGTGGGCCGCCCCATGCGCACGCTGATCCTCGCTTCCAAGGAGGCCCACTGCCTCGCCGACCTGCTGTTCCGTGCGCGGCACGGCCGGCTACCGATCGAGGTGGTGGGCGTGCTGAGCAACCACCCCGACCTCGAGCCCACCGCCAGGTTCCACGGCGTGCCGTTCGCGCACGTGAGCGTCGACCCGGCCGACAAAGCGGCGGCCGAGGCCGAGTTGCTCGCGCTCGTCGAGACCGAGCGGGTGGAGATGGTCGTCCTGGCGCGTTACATGCAGGTGCTCTCGAACGAGGTCTGCAATGCGCTGCAAGGCCGCGTGCTCAACATCCACCACTCGTTCCTCCCGAGTTTCAAGGGGGCCCGGCCGTACGCGCAAGCGCACGACCGCGGGGTCAAGATCATCGGCGCTACCGCGCACTACGTCACCGCCGACCTCGACGAGGGACCGATCATCGAGCAGGATGTCGAACGTGTCGACCACGCCGACGACGTCCGCGAGCTGATCGGCGTCGGGCAGGACGTGGAGCGGCGCGTCCTGGCGCGGGCGGTGCGCTGGCACGCGGAGCATCGGGTGTTCGTCAACGGGCGGCGGACGGTGGTGTTCCACTGACCGTGTCCGCAGAGCACGGCGTGGAGACCCATCGATCGTCGTGAAGAGAGGTCTGCTCGCGCCACGGTTGCGTCACCGCCGATCCGTCGACGCGCTCGTCGTGACCGATGTGTGCCCTCGGTCCACCTCGCCGCTCTCAGACGCATCTTCCAGCGTCGACCGTCCGTCCACGAGCGCCACGCCGCCGCGAACCATGGGCCGCGCATCGGTGTGCATCGTCACCTCGAACACGTCGGGTCGGCCGTAATGGCCGGCGACGTCGAGTTGGAAACGAGACCCGCGGAGCGAGCCCATGTCGAGGTCTGCGTAGAGGATGTCTTCACGCTCGGTCACGGGCTCGACCAGGAAGCGACCGTCCGGATCGATGATGGTGCTGCCGCCCGGGTTGATCCAGGCGGCGTCCGGGAGGTGTGCGGTCTTGAACGCGTAGCTGTCCGGGACGTCGTCTCGGTGCACGGGTGAGCAGCAGCCGATGACGAAGACGCGGCCCTCCTTCGCGATGTGGCGGAGGGTGGAGATCCATGGCTCGCCGCGGTCCCAGGTGGGCGCGACGTGGATCTGGACGCCGCCGGCGTAGAGCGCCCAGCGTGCCAGCGGCATGTAGTTCTCCCAACAGATCAGACCGCCCAGGCGACCGATGTCGAGATCGTAGACGGCGAGGCCGCTCGCGTCGCCGAGGCCGTGGACGAGTCGCTCTGCGACGGTCGGGACCAGTTTTCGGTGCTTCCCCAGCAGGCGGCCGTCCGATCCGATGAACAGCAGCGAGTTGTAGAGCGTGGTGCCGCTGGCCTCGGTGTTACGCTCGTTCACACCCATCACCACCGTGACGCCAGCCGCGCGGGCTGCGTGCCCGAGCCGATCGACGACGGGACCCGGTACGGTGACCGACTCCCGCAAGAGCGCGTCGTAGAGCTCGCGCAGCTCCATCGTCCGGTAAGGCGGGATGAACCACGACCAGAACGGGTAACTCGGTAGGAAGCCTTCGGGGAACACGGCCAGCCGGGCACCGTTGCGCCCCGCCTCCTCGATGCGCGCACAGGCCAGGTCGAGCGTCGCCTCGAGGTCGAGGAACACGGGCGTCGCCTGGACGGCGGCGACGCGCACGACGGTCGGGAAGGTGTCGGCCACCGTCAACCCTGGCCGCGGCCAGCGCCGCTGGCCGGGTCGATGTTCTTGTTGGTGCGGAACACGTTGTCCGGGTCGTATGCGCGCTTCACGTCGGCCAGCCGCTGGTAGTTGGCGCTGTACGCATCGCGGGTTCGCGCATCACCCTCGCCCGCGCTCAGGAAGTTCACGTAGGTGCGACCGGTCGAGAACGGCGTGATGTCGTCCCACGCGGTGCGCGCCCAGGCGACGTTCGCGTCGTCGTCGGCGGGATCGTCCCATGCCGCTCCGATTTTGACCACGGCTCTCGTGTCGCGGCTGCCGAAGGCCGAGTGATCTTCGTCGAGGGCGTTGAGCGCACCGTCGAGCGGGAAGATCAGGATGGCGGAGTGGGGCGAGGGCATGTGTTCGAGTGACGCCATGCAGGCCTTCAAGAGGCCGTCCTCCACTCCCGGTAGGAACTCGGACTTCCAGTAGTAGCGGCGGCCGTTGGGCTGCGTGGCATCGATGAGCGCCTGCTGCTGCAGGTAGGGGCGTGGCTGCAGCACGTTGCCGACCGGCGTCCCGAAGGACGCGATCGCGGCCGCGCGTTCGCGTGCCTCGTCCGTCGGTCCCGTGTCGCAGACGAGCAGCGCGACGATCGGCGTGCCATGGATCTCCCGTGGGAGCCACGGAGCGGGAGGCGCATGACGGAGCGTGGCCACGCACGTGAACTCGGGCGGCGCGTCAGCGACGAGCCGGCGGTACATCTCGAGGACGGCAGGTGCGTCCGCTGCGCGCCATGCGACAGCGCCTCCCATGATCTCTGGGCCGACGGGGAAGAGCTCGTACTCGATGTTCGTCACGACGCCGAAGTTGCCGCCGCCGCCACGGAGACCCCAGAACAGGTCCGGCTCGTGGTCCTGGTCGGTCCTGACGACGCGTCCGTCCGCCGTGACGACCTCGAACGACTTCACCGTGTCGCTGGTCCAACCGAAGCGGCGCGTGAGGTAACCGAAGCCACCGCCGATCGTCAGCCCGGCGATCCCCGTGTTCGACACGAATCCGAGCACCGCCGCAAGACCGTGGATCTGTGTCTCGCGATCGACGTCGCCGAGCACGCACCCCGCCTGCGCATGCGCGCGGCGACCCGGCGCGTCGACGTGGACGCCGCGCATCAGCGACGTGTCGATCGTCAGCGCGCCGTCCGCCAGGGCCAGACCGGCAATGTTGTGGCCACCGCTCTTGACCGACAGGAGCACCCCGTGCACGCGAGCGAACTTCACGCAGGCGACGACGTCGGCGACGCCGAGGCAGCGCGCGATCAGCGCCGGTCGCCGGTCGATCATGCCGTTCCACAACGTGCGCGCCTCGCCATACTCGCCCGTGCCTGCGGTGAGTACGCGGCCACGCATGCCGCCCGCCAAGGCATCGACCGCCCCCCGGTCGATCGTCATGTCGAGTCCATCCACGGAGCGTGCGTCGATGTGTGGCATGCCACCTCTTCCCTCAGGCGCATCGCGTGCGCCCCGCGCCGGTGCAGGATGTCTGGGTGCGTGTCGACGATCGCCCGACGAACGAGTGACACTGCACTCGATTGGGATGCGCGCATCATGGTGCCACCTCGGTCCCGAAGTCAAGCTGCGAGTGCCTCGGTGTGCCCCGTGGTCCCGTCACCGTAGGCAGCCAGCCTCATGCGCTCGGGACACCGGGCGACCTAGCCTGCGTGGGCAGCGCGATGAAGCCTGCGTACGTCGCGTGCCCGTCGTAGGCGGGCCCGTGGCCACAGTGAGGGTGAGGTGACCGAATGGATCGACGACCTCGGTACGCAACGACGGCGTGGACCGTGGCCGCTCGGGCGGCGCTCGCGCTGGTCCGCACGCCGGCACGTGCCGCAGTGGCGGTCGCCCTGTGCTTCGCGGCTTCGACGGCCTTCGGCCACCCCGACGAGCGTGTGGTCGAGGCGACGCTGCGGCTCGGTCCTGGCGAGGTCGCCTCGTTCCCGATGTCGGTCCACTTCCACCGCTTGGTCGCGACGTACCGCGTGCACGAACCGTCCGAGTCGCAGGTGAGGCTGCTCGTGATGCCGGCCGCTGCCGTCGATGTCGACGAGCGTACCGGTCCGTCGCCCGACATCGCGATCGAGCTCGCTGGCGAGGGAGCACTCCACCACCTGATCGACTGCTGCCTCGACATCGGGTACGCCGACTACCACCTTGCGGTCCGCAACGATGGCGACGCGCCGGCGCTGCTCGACCTGCGCGCGTGGCTGGTGCACGACGAGTTCGCGGTGGTGGTGCAGCGCGCCGAACCGGGCGCCCTCGAGGTGCCGCTGGCCCTGTTCCTCGCGCTCGGCGTCACGGCGACGATGGTGAGCGCGCGCGGCCGGCGCCGCTGGGAAGGCGTCGCGGCCGACGCCGGTGCGCGGTCGCCCGGAGCGCTGCCCCTGGCGTGGAGCGCCGGCGTGTTCGTGTGGGCCTGCGCGCTCGCGGCCGGACTCGCCGTGGCGGGGGCCGCGCGTTACGGCACGGGTCCGATCGACGGCCTCATCGCGATCATGGCCGACGTCCCGGTGCCCGGCGGCCCGTTCGGCTCGCGCGCGGCCACGGTGATGGGCGTTCTGATGCTCGCGTGGGTGGCATCGATCGCGCTCTGGATACGTGCCGTGTACGTCGGTGCGCACGTCTGGTCGCCGTGGACGGCGCGCGTCGGCCTGGCGCTGGCCGTCGTGAGCCTGGCGGCGGGCGCGGCGATGGCGTGGACGTACGGCTCGTGGCCGCTGCCCATCGGACTCGCGCTGGTGTTGGCCGCGCCGCTCGGCGTGTGTTCGCTGGCGCTGCGGCGGTGGCGGCTCGCGGGTCACGCCCTCAACGGGACGTCGCGTCCGCTCGGGTCGGGAACTTGAACTTCCGTCGGTACGCACCTGGACTCAGTCTGGTGAGCCGGTTGAACACGCGCCTGAACGCGGCCGCCTCGTCATAGCCGACCCGCGTGCATATCTCGTCGATCGGCGCGTCGGTCTGCTCGAGGAGGCGCTTGGCCTGCTCGACGCGCAGGTGCTGGAGGTAGCGGATCGGCGTGAGGCCCGTCGCCTGCTTGAACCGGCGGTTGAAGGTGGGGCGCGACATGCCGCTCGAACGCGCCATGTCGTCGACGGCGACGCGTAACTCCTCGACACCGTGGAGCCAGTCCTGGACGGCGCGGATGGCGCCGTCGCCGTGATCGGTGGGCGGGTCGAAGGGGACGAAGGGCGCCAGGCTGCGGGTGTCCCAGTGGTAGAGGAGGAACTTCCCGATGGCCTGGGCCGCCGTCGGACCGGCGTGCCGTGAGATCAGGTAGAGGATCAGGTCCTGCCACGAGCTCGCGGCGCCGGACATCACGAACTCGCCACGCGGACCGGCGACGACCAGCAGCTCGTCGACGTTCAGGTCGATCGTCGGGAAGTTGCGGCGGAACGTCGGTGCGAACGCCCAGTGCGTGGTGCTCGCCATGCCGTCGAGGAGCCCCGTCTCGGCCAAGAGCAGGGCGCCGGCGCAGGCGGAGCACAAGTCGGCACCGCCTTCGTGCATCCGGCGAAGCCACGCCACCGTCTCGGGGTGGCGTCCGGTCACCCACTCCTGCCGCTCGAAGAGCATCGACGCCATGATCACGATGTCGGTGCTGCCCACGTCCCGTACGGAGCGATGGACCTCGAGCGGCAGCCCGGTGGCGCTCGGTACGACGCCGCGCTCCGGCCCGACGATCTCGACGTCGAAGAGGCGTGCTGCGCCGCCCTCGCGCGCCGCTGCGACGGCGTCGACCAACACGAGGGTCTCGTACAGGCCGTGGATGGGCGTGCCGGTCGACTCGGGCAACGCGACCAGGCTGACGCGTCGGGGTGCGGCCGTCGTCATGGTGCAACCTCCACTGATCGGAACGGACCGTTGTCGATCAGTGTGCCTCTGGCACGCGAAGAACGCAAGGCCTATGGTTGCCACCTGCATGCAGAACGACGACCGCACGACCGACGACGCCCGACCGATTCGAGGAGGTTTCGACCATGTTCATCGCCATCGAGCACGAGATCCACGACGCCGCGAAGTTCCAGCAGTGCGCCGAGCAGGTGTTCCCGCTCCCCGAGGGCCTGCACGTCCACCAGTTCCTGCCCGCCGCGGACCTGAGCAAGGCCGCGTGTCTCTACGAGGCGCCGTCGATCGCGCGGCTCAGCGCCTACCTCGACCAAGCGCTCGGCGACGCCAGCACCCAGCGCTACTTCCCCGTCGCCGAGTCTCACGCGATCGGGTTGCCGACGGCCGTCATGACCAGCCGCTGAGCGCCCGCGCCGATGGCGCAGGCTGCGTGCCCTCGAGCGGGGCGCGTATACCCTGAGAGGTGCGGCCCTGGAGTGGCCGGCGCGATGCGCGTGCCGGCCACTCCCGCACCCGCCCAGCGCTGGAGGTGCCCATGACCGACCGCAACGAGCGCGACCCGTTCCCCGCTCCAGACGAGGAGCGCAGCCCCGACGGAGAGGGACTGCACCCGAGCGGCGAGGGGGTGTCCGAGACCCCGATCCACTCGACCTACGAGGCCATCGCGCAGCGCAACGACCTGGCACGGCAGCTCGAGGACGTGCTGGCGAGCGCTCGCGCGTGGGCTCGCAGCGACGGCTCAGTGGAGGCCCACG
>SLSM01000169.1 GCA_007130445.1 Trueperaceae bacterium
CGTCGACCGGCACGCGCGTGCCGTCCTCGCCGACGGGGTCCGCCGGCGGCGGGGCCAGCCGCACGAAGTGCCGGAGGAACACGTCGACCCCGAAGCTGGTCAACACGCTGCCGAAGAACGCTGGCGACAGCGTCCCGGCCAGCACGCGCGCGGGGTCGAGCGGCTCGAGCAGCCCCTCGATGAGCTCGACGTGCTCGCGCAGCGTGGCGTGCGCCTCGGCGCCGAGCGTCTCGGCGAGGCGCGGGTCGTCCACGCCGGCCACAGGCAGCGCGGTGGCGCGTTGGCCGCGCGCGCCGCGGTCGTAGAGGTGCACCTCACGCTCCATGCGGTCGTACACGCCACGGAACGACGGACCCGAACCGATCGGCCAGGTGACCGGCGTCACCTGGATACCGAGCACGCGCTCGGTCTCTTCGAGCAGGTCGAACGGATCGAGCGCCGGCCGGTCGAGCTTGTTGACGAAGGTGAAGATCGGGATGCCGCGCCGGTGGCAGACCTCGAACAGCTTGATCGTCTGCGCCTGCACGCCGCGCGCAGCGTCGAGCAGCACGACCGCCGCGTCGGCGGCGGTGAGGGTGCGGTACGTGTCCTCGCTGAAGTCCTGGTGACCGGGCGTGTCGAGCAGGTTGAGCACGAACCCCTCGAACGGCACCTGTAGCGACGCCGACGAGACGCTGATCCCGCGCTCGCGTTCGAGCGCCATGAAGTCGCTCGTGGCGCCCTTCCGGCCGGCCTTGCCGCCCACGATCCCCGCCTCGCGCAGCGCCCCGGTGTAGAGCAGCAACTGCTCCGTGAGCGTCGTCTTCCCGGCATCAGGGTGCGACACGATCGCGAAGGTGCGGCGGCGGGCGGTCTCGTGCGAGAGGGTCGGGTCCATGGCAGTGGCACTGCCGCGCACGGGGCGTCCGGTGCGTCGACGGCGCGGGCGAGCATAGCAGGCTCGTCGCGGGGCCGTGGAGCACCGTCCGCCGCGTCCGGCTCGGGTACCCTTGACGGTATGAGCACAGCCCACCTGCCCGCCCGCTCGGATGTCCCCGAGCACGACACCTGGGACCTGACCAGCCTGTACCCGGACGACGCCGCCTTCGACGCGGCGGTCACGGCGACCGACGCCGCAGTGGCGGCGCTGGCGGCACGCCGCGGCGCTCTGGCCCCCACTGCGGCCACGCTCGAGACGACGCTCGCCGACCTGTCGTCCCTGACCGCGGCGATGTCTCGCGTGCATGCCTACGCCTCGCTCCCGACCAGCACCGACGAAGGCGACGAGGACGCGCGCCGACGCAGCGGGCGCACCGCGGCGCGCGTGTCGCGCTGGCGCGCCGCACTGGCGTTCGTACGCCCCGAGTTGCTGGCGCTCGCTCCCGAGACGAGGCGCGCCTTCGAGGCCGAGCGGCCGGCGCTGCTGCGCTACGCCCCCTACCTCGATCGCTTGGAGGCCGACAGGCCCTTCACGCTCGGCGACGAGGTCGAGGACGCCCTCGCCGAGTTCGGTGGGCCGCTCGGGCAGTTCGCTCGCGCCCGCAACACGCTCGTCGGCAGCGACGTGCGTTTCGAGCCGGTCCGAACCGAGGGGTCCGAGCGCGAGGTGGCGCCGTCGACCATCCGCGGACTCGAGTCGGACCCGGACCGCGAGGTCCGGCGGCAGGCGTGGAGCCACTACGCGGACGGCTTCCTGGGCGTGCGCGACACCCTCGCGGAGCTCTACATGGGGATGGTGCAGACCACCTGCGCCGACGCCCGGGTGCGCGGCTACGACTCGGGCGAGGCGCGTGCGTTGGCGCGCCACCGTGTGGAGCCGACCGTCCTGGACGCCACGCTGGAGGCGTTCACGCGCCGGCTGCCGGTCTGGCACCGCTACTGGGAAGCCCGCCGCCGGCTCGTGGGCGTCTCGCGCCTGGAGCCGTGGGACGTGTTCGCTCCGCTCGGTGACACCGTGCCCCACGTGCCCTATGAGCGCGCCGCCGCCTGGATCGTCGACAGCTCCGCCCCGCTGGGCGAGGCCTACCAGGCGCACCTGCGCCGCGGCCTGCTGGAGGAGCGTTGGGTCGACAAGCCCGCCAACGCCGGCAAGCGCGACGGCGCCTTCTGCTCCTCGACGCCCGGCGCGCCGCACCCGTTCGTGTTCGTCAGCTACACCGACGACCTGAACGCGGCCTCGACGCTGGCGCACGAGTTCGGCCACGCCATGCACGCGGTGCTCTCGCATGCCGAGCAGGACCCGCTCGACGGCGTCGGCGCGCTGTCGATGACGGTGGCCGAGACGGCCTCGAACGGCCAGCAGGCCCTGATGCGCGCGCACCTGTTCGCCGACGAGGCGGCCGCCGACCCCGACCTGGAGCTGGCGGTGCTCGACGAGGCGCTGCTCAACTTCCACCGCTACTTCTTCGTGATGCCGACGCTCGTACGCTTCGAGCGTGAGGTCCACGATCGCGTCTGGCGCGGCGACGTCCCCACCGGTCGCGAGCTGACGACGCTGATGCGCGACCTCTTCCAGGAGGGGTACGGCGACGCGATCGAGGCCAGCGATCGCGTCGGCATCGCCTGGGCGCAGTTCGTACACCTCACGGTGCCCTTCTACACCTTCCAGTACGCGGTCGGGATCGCGGCGTCGGCGGCCCTCACGGCACGCATCGTCGCCGGCGAGGCCGGTGCGGCCCAGGTGTACCTGGACTTCCTGCGCGCCGGAGCCTCGGTGAAGCCGACCGAGCTGTTCGCGCACGCCGGCCTCGAGGTCGCCACGCCCGCGCCGGTCGACGCGGCGTTCGACGTGGTCGAGGGCTTCGTCGCCAGGCTCGAGACGATCGCGGCGGCGCGAGGCTGAGCGTGACTGAGCGCTCGGGCTGGTCTCGCACGGCTGCGTTGGTGCGGGCGCTCGCCCTCGGCGCAGCGATCGCGCTCGGCGCCGCGTGGGCCCAGACGCTCCCCGACCCGTCCTGGCCCGACCTGGAACCGGCCTTCGTCGACCACGTGTGCCCGCCGTCCGACAACCCTCCCGTCGCCCGCACCGAGGCGGAGCGGGCGCGCTTCGAGATGCGCGCGCGCTATCGCACCGTGATGCCGGCCTTCTACGCCAAGGTCGGGCCGGTGCCGGACGCGCTGCTGTTGATGCCCGTGCAGGGCGTGCGAGTGTCGCAGGTGACCGACACCTGGCAGGCGCCGCGCGGTGGCGGTCGCCTGCACGACGGGCAGGACATCTTCGCGCCGGTCGGCACGCCGGTGCGCTCCGCCACGGCGGGCTTCGTGTACCGCATCGACGACCTCAGCCTCGGCGGTCTCACCGTCACGATCATCGGCGACGGCTACAAGCGCTACTTCTACACGCATTTCGACCGCGTGCCCGACGACCTGCTCGAGGGGCAGCGCGTCACGACCGACACGGTCATCGGGTTCGTCGGCACCAGCGGCAACGCGGCGGGGACGCCGCCGCACCTGCACTTCGGCGTGTACGCGGGCGACCCGTGGGCGTGCGAGTGGAGGGCGATCGACCCGCTGCCGCGCCTCGTCGATCGGAACTGAGCAGCCTGTGGGGTCGTTGTCAAGCTGGTCGCTTGCTTTCTCGGGCGCGACGGGTGCTTCGCTCGCCGGTGGTGCTGGTGAGCGTGGATGTGGTGTGGGTGGTGACGGGCCCGCGGTCACCTCGCTGGCTCGACCTAGCGTGCAACCGGGCACGTCGTAGCCGTCCTCATCCGAGCGTGGTGGGGAGGTTGGCGGGGCGCCCAGGCGCAGCGTCGGGTTCTACTCAAGGGGCTATCGGGTTCGCCTCGCCGCCTGGAGTGCTTCGCCGTCTCGCACATCCGCAGCAGGTTCAGGGCGAGCGCGTCCTGGCGGCGCTGATCGACCGTCAACTCGCGGCCGTCGCTGCCGTACTCCTCAGGCACCCGCTCCCGGCAGCGCTCGATCGAGGCTGCCTTGTCGATCACGACGTCATCCGCCGTGGACACGTCCCCGCTCACGGAGGCCCCGGGAGATACCCGCCGCTTCTCGACGCGTGCTACACTCCCACGCGATCGGAAAATCACGCGCTGCGCGCGAATCGTGGATGTGGAGGCGCCATGAACGTCAAGGTGATGCTCGTCATCGTCGCCGTCGTGTTCGCCGCGGCTCGGTCACAGGAGGCGACCGTGCTTCCGTGCGCTCCCTGGCAAGCCTTCGATGGGTCGCTTGAGCCGACCTCGGCGCTTGGCGAGGACGAACGGACGTGGCTCATCGATGACGCCCTCTTCAGCGTCGAGCGGCTGCACGTGGACCCTGGGTTCGATGGGGTCGACCTCGTCGACCTGCGTCAGGCCTACGAGCCACGGATCGCTTCTGTGCGCTACGACCACGAGGTGTATGCGCTCGTGCAGGAGATGCTGGCCTGGGTGGACGGCGCCGTGCTGAGCCGCGAGGAGCGCGGGCGGCTCATCGCGCGTGCGTCCTACACCGGCGTCGGCGTGCACGTGAGCAGCTTGTCCGATGGTCAGGTGCTCGCCATCAACCGCGTCTACCCGGGGTCGCCTGCGGAGGTCGCGGGGTTGGCTCGGGGCGACCGCATCATCGCCGTCGATCGGCGCACCGCGTGTCCGTACCCGATGGACATTTTGGGTCCCGCGGGAACGGACGTGATCCTGACGGTCGCTTCTCCAGGCCAGTCGCAACGCGAGGTGACGATCACGCGCTCTGTCATCGAGCCGATCGCTGCTCCGCGGGTCCTGAGTCTCGATGACCACGGCATCGTGTACCTGTGGCCCGGAAACATGTCTGGGTCAGGTCCACTCATGACCGCGTCAGGTCAACTCGAGGCCATCCGCGCGGCTCTTGACGAGGTCGGAGCGTTCGATGCGCCTGACGCCCTGGACGGTCTCGTTGTCGATCTGCGGGGTGCGGTCGGAGAGGATTCGCTGGCCTTCTCCGCCATGCGTGGCTTCGCGGGCTGGTTCGTCGACGGTGCACTCTGGAACCTGGTTGGGCGGTCGGGGCGCTCCTCCGTGCCGTCGATCGCCCAACCAGAGCGTCTCGATGGCGTTTCGCTCGTCATCCTGGTCGACGCCTCGACGGGCAACATGTACGCGATCTTCGCTGCCGCCCTGCAGGAACGAGGACGTGCGCTGATCGTCGGAGAGCCGGTGAGCGTCTCGTGGCGGTCCTACAGAGACGAGCGGTTGTGGAACGACTCGGTGATCGTCGTTCCGAACTCGGAGGTCGAGTTGCTCGACGGCTCGAGGCCACGCCAGAGCGGTTTCAGGCCCGACAGCATCATGACCGTGGACTGGCGCGACTTCTCGGAGCGTGACGATCCGTATGTCGCCGAAGCGATCCGGCTCATCCGAACCGCGGGCATCGGCACCGACTGAGCGAAATCTATGAGGTTGTTGTCAAGGGGCTGTTCTTGGGTGTTGGGCGTGACGGGGTTCTCGCTCGCCGGTGGTGCTGGCGCGCGTGGTTTGGGTGTTGGTGGTGGCAGGCCCGCGATCGCTGCCGGGTCAGCGCCGACGGTGATGGTGGCTGTGGTGGTGCTTCGGGCGGGCGCGTGCGCCGCGGGCCAGGCGCACAACAGCAGGTCCCGCAGGCTCTGCCGGGAGGCGGTGGCGCACGTGCGTTGCTGAACGCTGTGGATGCCGAGGTGCCGCAACCTGGCCCAGGCGGCCTCGGGTCGGTAGCGCACGACGCAGCGGCGCTCGCTGGTGAGGCGCGCGATCACCATGGGGTCGCGATGGGCGCTGCGTTCGCGGGTGTCGTCATCCCCTTCGCGAATGCGTGCGACCAGCACAGGGTTGACGCGCGCCAGCTCGAGTGCGTTGTCGCGGGCGTGCTGCAGCAGCCGCTTCCAGCGACGACCTGTCGTTTCGCAGGCCAGCACGATGCGCTCGAAGCCCGTTTCGCGCGCCACTCTTGCGGCCTACGCCAGCGCCTGGATGGCGTGCCAGACGTTGCCGCGAGTCATCTGGCGATCGAGGACGCGAGCTTGGTGATCGGTGACCACCAACGCGTGCTTGTCATCGCTGAGATCGATGCCGACGATCGCGGCATCGAACGGAACCAAGGCACGCCACGACGTCAGGTGCGCATGACGCCGCTCCAGACCGACCGACACGAACGTGAGACCTACCAGCCATGACGACCTCCCTTCGGGAGGGCACCACCCAGGAGACCACCCTGAACGAGGCAACCACCCGCAGGCGATCACCCCGTCCGGGCTCCGACTTTGGGCCTGCCCCGCGCGTGCGCCCCCCGGCGCGCCTGCGCGCCTCCCGCTGCCCGGCTGGGCACGGGGACGTATTGACCTTGCCCGCGCACCACCCATGGGGGACGGTGGTGGGCAGGAGGTACGCAGCATGGCCGTACGACAGGATGCAGGCGGGGCGCCGGAGCGAGTGGATGGTGTCCCAACCACGTGGGTGTACCTGTTCGACCAACTCGACAAGGTCGAGGCCGAACGGAAGCCCGAGGACTGGGAGGCCGTGCGCACGCTGCTCGGCGGAAAGGGTGCCAACCTGTTCGAGATGACCCGCATCGGGGTGCCGGTGCCGCCCGGCTTCACCGTGACCACCGAGGCGTGCAACGCCTACCTCGCCGCCGACCGCAGCTTCCCGGAGGGCATGTGGGAGCAGGAGGTCGAGGCGATGCGCGCTCTCGAGCGCGCCACCGGCAAGCGCTTTGGCGACGCCGAGGACCCGCTGCTGGTGTCGTGCCGCTCCGGCTCGAAGTTCTCGATGCCGGGGATGATGGACACGGTCCTCAACATCGGCCTGAACGACCAGGCGGCGCAGGGGCTGGCGAAGACGACGGGCGACCCGCGCTTCGTGTTCGACGCCTACCGGCGCCTGGTGCAGATGTTCGGCTGCGTGGTCATGGGCATGCCCGACGAGCCCTTCGAGGCCGTCATCGAAGAGGTCAAGGCCGAGCGCGGCGTCGACGGCGACGACGAGCTCAACGCCGACGAGTGGCAGCGCGTCACCGAGCGCTTCAAGAAGCTCTTCCGCGGCTTCACCGGCAACGACTTCCCCCAGGACCCCTTCGAGCAACTCGAGCTCGCCACCCGCGCGGTGTTCAACTCCTGGTTCGGCAAGCGCGCGGTCGACTATCGCAACGCGACCAACATCCGCCACGACCTCGGCACCGCCGTCAGCATCCAGGTGGTCGTCTTCGGCAACATGGGCGACAACTCCGGCACCGGCGTCGCGTTCACACGCAACCCCGTCGACGGCACGCACGAGATCTACGGCGACTACCTGATGAACGCGCAGGGCGAGGACGTGGTGGCGGGCATCCGCAACACCAAGGCGATCAAGGACCTGGCGACCGAGATGCCCGACGCGTACGCCGAGTTCGCCGCGATCTGCGAGCGCCTCGAGACGCACTTCAAGGACATGCAAGACGTCGAGTTCACGATCGAGCGCGGCAAGCTCTGGATGCTCCAGACCCGCAACGGCAAGCGC
>SLSM01000131.1 GCA_007130445.1 Trueperaceae bacterium
ACGGGCGCGACAGCCACTCCAAGCGCCTCGGCGTGAAGCGCTTCGACGGCGAGACCGTCCTGGCGGGGAACATCCTGGTGCGTCAGCGCGGCACCCGCTTCAAGCCCGGCCGCAACGTCGGCCTCGGCAAGGACTTCACGATCTTCGCCCTGCGCGACGGCGTGGTGCGGTTCCAGGACAAGGGCCGCATGGGTCGTTACATCAGCGTCGACATGGCCGCCGGCGAGACGATCGCCGCCGATTGATCCGCGCCGACACGACCGCATGCGGTCACGTCGTCCACACCTTCGACACGCGGTCACGGCCTTCCGTGACCGCGTGTTCGTGTCCGGGCCACGTCGATCGTGGCCGGCAGGAGAAGCGCCATGCCCTTCCGTGACGTGATCGAGATCACCGCCCAGGGCGGCCGCGGCGGCGACGGAGCGATGTCGTTCCTGCGTCTCAAGTACATCCCCAAGGGCGGTCCCGACGGCGGTCACGGCGGCCACGGCGGCGCCATCTGGCTCGAGGCCGTGGACGCGCTGAACTCGCTCGACGCGCTCGGCCACCGCCGCACCTACAAGGCCCCGTCCGGGAACCCCGGCGAGGGGCGCGAGAAGGCGGGCTTGGCCGGCGGCGACCTCACGCTGAGCGTGCCGGTCGGTACCCGCGTGTTCGACATGGACACCGGTGAACAGATCGGCGACCTGGTCGAGGTCGGCGAGCGTCTGCAGGTCGCCGCCGGGGGCCAGGGCGGTCGCGGCAACGCCTCGTTCGCCAGCTCGCGTCGGCAGGCGCCACGCTTCTCCGAGGCCGGCAGCCGTGGCGAGCAGCGGCGCCTGCGGCTGGAGCTGCAGACCATCGGCGACGTCGGCCTGGTGGGCTACCCCAACGCCGGCAAGTCGAGCCTGTTGGCCGCGGTGTCGAACGCCCGACCACGCGTGGCGGATTATCCCTTCACGACGCTCCACCCGCAACTCGGCGTGGTCGAGCGCGCGGGCGAGCGCGGCGCGGAGCGCCTCACGATGGCCGACATCCCCGGCATCATCGAGGACGCGCACAAGGGGCGCGGTCTGGGGCTCGACTTCCTCCGCCACATCGCCCGCACGCGGCTGCTGGTGTACGTGCTCGACGTCGCCGACGATCCGGTGGCGACGCTCGACGCGCTGCGTGTCGAGCTCGAGGCGTACGACGCCGATCTGCTCGAGCGCCCGGCGTTGGTGGCCCTGAACAAGGTCGACCTGGCGGACGCGGACGAGCTCGCCGCCGCCGAGGCGGAGCTGACGGGCTTCGGCATGCCCGTCGTGCGCGTCTCGGCGACCGCCGGGACGGGCCTCGACGACCTGGTGCCGGCGTTGTTCGCACTGCTGCCGCCGCGGCCGGAGCCGATCCGTGCGCCCGCGGAGGCGCGGCGCGTGGTGGTGGATCCTGTGCGGGTCGAGCGCGACACGGACGGTGCCTGGGTCGTGCGGGGCCGCGAGCTCGAGGCCGTGGTCGAGCGCTTCGACGCCGGCAACCGCGACGCGGTCGCCTACCTGCAGCACCACTTCGCGGCGCTCGGCGTGAACAAGCTGCTGAAGCGCGCGGGCGCCGAGACCGGCGACGACGTTCGCATCGGTGACGCTGCGTTCGAGTACTTCGACGAGGACGCCGGCGACGACGCTCGCGAGCACCTGCGTACGGACGCGGCCGACCAGCGGGCGGCGGAGCGCCGCTACCTCGCGCAGCAGCGGCGCGCGGAGGAGACCGGCGTGTCGGCGGAGGGTGCCGATGCCGAGGACGAGATCGAGGACGAGCCCGACGGCGAGGCGGCCGAGGAGGGGTTCGACGGCGCCGAGTCGACGGAGGAGCGCTCATCGCCGTGATGCGCTGGGCCGGTGCCTACGACGGGCGGGAGCGCGGGACACGCGTGCTACGCTCACGACAGCGGTGAACGTGCCGCGACCTCGCGCATGAGTGACGCACCTCTCCCTCCCACCCGCGGCCCGCTCCGCGAGTCGCCGTTCCCGGCCAGCGGCCCGTGCGAACGCGCCAGCATCGCGCCCTACTGTCAGCGGGTGCGCGCCATGGTGAGCGTGGAGCGCTTCAAACACATCCAGCGTGTCGCGGCGCTCGCCGACACCATCGCCATCGCCAACGGCTTCGATCGCGGCGAGCGCCGCGCGACGGCCCTCGCGGCCCTGTTGCACGACGTCGCACGTGACCTGGGCCGCGAGCGCCTCCTGGCCCTCGCGCCCCCCGAGCACGCCATCGAGCAGGCTGACCCACTCACCCTCCACGGGCGCGCCGGTCGCGCGATCGCCGTCTCCTGGGGCATCACCGACGAGCGGGTGTTGGACGCCATCGAGCACCACGTGTGCGGACCCCGCTACGGCGACCGCGTTGCGATGGCCGTGTACGTGGCCGACGTGACCGAGCCCGGCAGGGGCGTCAACGCCGACGTTCGAGAGCTCGCACTGCGCGACCTCGCCCGCGCCTACCGACGCGCCGTCGAGACGAAGGTTCGCTATCTGCGGAGCCATGGCAAGGCGGTCCATCCGCGTACGCTGAAGGTCCATGACGAACTCATCAACCAGCACACCTGACCCGGTCCGTCGCCGGCGGCGTCTCGCCTGGGCCCTGCAGGGTGTGGGCCTGTTGGTGGCGGTCGCCGGACTGGCGGGCTTCTGGTTGACGCGCGACGTCGCCCGGGCCGAGCTCTCCGTCAGCCAACGCGAGCTCCTGGGCGTGGCCGCCCAGGACTTCACGGCGAGCTTCGTGGTGGCAGGGCGCGAGCCGTTCTACGCCGACTGTGAGGGTTGCTCGACGCCGATCTACGGCACGGGTGGCGCCATCGTCGGGTGGCGCTACACCGGCCCGCGCGGCCCAGACGGTGCCAACACCGACACCATCTTGTTCGTGCAGGTCGTCAACGACGACGTCACCATCATCGCCCTGCCGCGCGACCTGTGGATGGAGGGTTGGAACGGACGGGCCAACTCGATCTTCATCCGGCGCGGCGCCGACGGCCTGCGGCGCGCCGCGGAGGACGTGCTCGGCGTGCCCGTGGATTACCACGTGGTCATCAACCTCGACATCTTCGAGCGTCTCGTCGACGCCTTCGGGGGCGTCGAGGTCAACGTGCCGCACGTGATGCGCTACACCGACCGCGCGGCCGGACTGTTCATCGACCTGAGCCCAGGCGTGCAGGTGCTCGACGGAGAGAACGCGGCCGGTTTCGTCCGGTACAGACAGACCGCGCGCGGCGACTTCGACCGCCTCGACCGCGTGAAGCTGCTCGCGCACGCCATGCTGGCGCGGGTGCGCGAGTTGCACGTCAGCGCCATCACACGGCTGCCGGCGCTGGTCGACACCTTCTTCGACGACGTCGACACGAACGCGTCGCCCGCGTTGGTTCGTGAGCTGCTGCCGCGCATCCCGCGGCTGCGCATCCAGGCCGCCACGCTGCCGGTGATCGAGCAGGAGGACGACACGCGCCTCTTGGTCGACCGGATCGCCGTCGACCGGTTCCTCGCCGAGACGTTCGGTGGCACGGCCCGCGTCATGGCGGAGGCGCCGGACGTGACGCTCCAAGTGGTGAACCGCTCGGGTCGTGAGGGGCTCGAGGAGCGCTACGCGGAGCGGCTGATCGCGATGGGCGTCCCGGCCGAGACGCTCGTGCTCTCGAGCGCCCCCTTCGACCCGACCCCGACGCGCCTGGTGGCGACTGCGCCCCACTGGCTCGACGCCGACTTCTACGCCGACCTGCTCGACGTCGGCAAACAGCAGATCGACCGGCTCCCCGCCGCCCAAGGGCGCGCGGTGGGCCTGCAACTCGTGTTGGGCGACGATGCGCCCGAACCGGGTGTGGCCGCTGCGCCCGCCTCGCTCGTGGCCCAGTCGACGCTCCCCCCTGGAGGGAACCCATGACAGATAGCGCCCCGGCCGTCTCCGTCCCGGACGAGATCCAGCTCATCGTCGACGCGCTCGACGACAAGCGCGCCAAAGACATCACGGTGCTCGACCTGACCGGCGTGTCCGACGCCCTGGACTGGTTCGTGATCGCGACGGGCGATTCGCAGCTGCAGCTGCAGGCGCTGGAGTCCGAGGTCCTGGAGCGTCTCAAGGCCGCGGGTCGCCGCCCGCGCGGGGTGGAGGGGCCGTCGCAGCGCTGGTTGCTGATCGACTACGGCGACCTGATCGTCCACCTCATGAGCTCCGAGGCGCGCGCCTTCTACGACCTGGAAGGGCTCTGGGCCGACGCGGCGCAGCCCGTGGTCACGCCCCGATGACGGCGCCGCCCGCCGCGGCGGCGCGGGCGATCGACCCTCCAGCCGAGCGGTCCGTGGGGTCGCGCCATTGGGCGGAGCCGCGGGTGCGTCGCTGGCTCGAGGCGCGCGGCTGGACCACGCTCGCGCAGAACGCCACGTTCAGGCACGGTGAGATCGACCTGGTCATGCGTGAAGGCGACACGATCGTGTTCGTCGAGGTGCGCCAGCGCACGTCCGCAGGGTGCGGTGGTCCCGGCGAGTCGCTGGTCGCTCGCAAGCAAGCACGCGTGCGGCGAGCTGCGGCCACGTGGCTGGCCTCGCGCGCGTTGCACGAGGCGAGCGTGCGCTTCGACGCCGCGCTGGTGAGCGGCGACGCCGACGCGGCCCGCGTCACGCTCGTCCGAGACGCGTTCTGAGAGACGCGGCGGCGATGCGGCGTACGGCGGTCATCGATGTCGGATCGAACACCGCCAAGCTCGTCGACTACGCGTACGAACCCGGCGTGTCGTTCCGGCGCGTCGACGAGCTGCGCGCCAACGTCCGCCTGGCCGGGGGGATGGGTCCGGACGGGGTGCTGCGCGCCGAGCCCTTCGAGCGCGGCATCGCGGCGCTCCGCACCTTCGCGAGCTATTGCCGTGCGGTCGAGGTCGACGACGTGATCGCGACCGCGACCTCGGCGGTGCGGGGCGCGGCCAACGGCGACGCCTTCGTCGCGGCCGTGCGCGAGCACACGGGGATCGAGTTGCAGGTCCTGGACGGCGCCGCCGAGGCGCGCGTCGCCGCCCTGGCCGTCGCGAACGCGACCACGGTCCGTGATGCCACGGTCGTGGACCTCGGCGGCGGCAGCGTGCAGCTGTCGACGCTGCGGGCGCGGCGCATCGTCGCCGGCGAGAGCTGGCCCTTGGGAGCGGTGCGGACGACCGAGACCTATCTGCGCGGCGACCCGCCGAAGGCCAAGGGCGTGCGGGCGCTGGCGCGCGCAGCGCGCGCCGCCGTGGCGCCCTGGTTCGAGCGCGCCGCGGACCAGACCGGTGGCGCGCTGGTCGGCCTCGGGGGCACCCTGCGCAACCTCGCCGACGTCGATCAGCAGCGGCGCGGCTACCCACTCGACCTGCTCCACGGCTACCGCCTCTCGGCCGCCGCGCTCCACGCGCTCGCAGACGACCTGGTGCGCATGAAGGCGTCCGAGCGCTCGGACCTTCCCGGACTGAACCGCGACCGCGCCGACATCATCGCGGCCGGCGCCGTGGTGTGGTCCGAGCTGGTCCGCTCCAGCGGCGTCGACGAGGTGCTGGTGTCTGGACAGGGCCTGCGCGACGGGCTCTTCTACCCGCGGCTGGTCCCCGGCGGCGAGCACCTGCTCGACGACGTGCGAGCGTTCTCGGTCCGCAACCTGCTGCGGCAGCATCAGGTCGCGAGCGCGCACGAGGAGCACGTGCGCGATCTCGCCTGGCAACTGTTCGACCAGACCGCGCCCCTCCACGGTCTCGGGGCATGGGAGCGAGACATCCTCGGCGCGGCCGCGCTGCTGCACGACGTCGGCATGGCGGTCGACGCGTACCGTCACGACCACCACGGCAAGACGCTCGTGCTCGGTCGCGCGCTGCCTGGTTTCGAGCATCGAGAGCAGGCGCTGATCGCGCTGCTCGTGCGCTTCCACCGCAAGGGCCAGGTCGGCGTCGAGGGACTCGGCTCGGTGCTCGCCGCCGACGACCTCGCACGCGTGCGCGCGCTGGCGGGCATGCTGCGTGTGGCTGAACACCTCGATCGCGGGAAGGCGGGGCGGGTGCGTGGCGTCGAGGTGCATCTCGGTGCCGACCTGGTCCAGATCGTCGCGCTGGGTGGCGGCGACGCTCGGCTGGAGGTCGAGATGGCGCGTGAGCGCTCGGATCTGCTCGCGAGCGGCCTCGGGGCGACGGTCGAAGTGGTTGCGGGCGTCGCCCGGGAGGTCGCGGGCGTCGCCCGGGAGGTGGTGCGATGACGCGACGAGACGGTGTGGTGCAGGTGAAGGTCTGCGGTGTGACACGCGCCGAGGATGCGAGCGCTGCGGAGGCCGCCGGGGCGGACGCGATCGGGGTCATCTTGTGGGCCCGCTCCGCGCGCCGTCTCGACCTCGACGCCGCCTCCGAGGTGTTCACGCGCCTCGGACCGTTCGTCCAGCGTGTCGGGGTGGTGGTCGACGCGCCTGCGTCGTTCGTCCACGAGGCGATCACACGGCTTCGGCTCGGCGCCGTGCAGTTCCACGGCGCCGAGGACGACGACTTCGTGGCGCCTTTCCGCACGCGGGTGGCGGTGATCCGCGCGGTCTCGTTCGGCCCCGAGCTCGCGGTGGAACGCTTGCGCCGGATGCCCGTCGATGCCGTCTTGGTCGACGGCGTGCGGCCGGGGTCGGGCGAGGCCTTCGACTGGTCGACCGCCGAGCGATTGCGCTCGCTCGACCGCTGGGTGTTGGCCGGTGGCCTGACCCCGGACAACGTCGCCGCTGCCGTCCGCGGCCTGGATCCGCTGGGCGTCGACGTCGCCAGTGGGGTGGAGTCGGCCCCCGGCGTGAAGGACCACGAGGCGCTGCGCCGCTTCGTCGCCGCCGCGAAGTCCGCGCGCTGACGGCGCTCCTGGGGTTCTCCACATTCTGCCCGAGTTCTCCACAGCCGTGTGGACAAGGGTCGGCGAACGCGCCTGAGGCGCGACCTGGAGCGAGCAAATCGCTGAGCCCCGTCCTGGACGCCGTTTCTCGAAGCGGTGCGGAGATCGCCGCGCCTACCAGGTCACCGCACGGTTGTCAAGTGCCGAAGAGTTATCCACAGTTTCGCTCCGTTATCCACACGGCCTGCGGCGTCGTAGGATGGGACGACGTCGTCCCAGACGCTCGCGACCGGCGAGCCCTGCCTCGCCGCCTCAGGAGGTCGACCGTGCAGACCCATCCCATCGCCGACGCCCGCCAGTTCTCGCTCCGCGAGGTCCAGCGCAAGGAGATCGTCTCGCACGAGGGCGTGCGAATCGACCTGCTCTGCTTCGAGGCCGGACAGCGGCTCGAGGGACCGCCCGACACAGGCGGTTGCGTGTACCAGGTGCTCGAGGGCGAGGCGCTGGTGCGTGAGCCGAGCGGCACCACGCGCCTCGGCAAGGGCGTGCTCGCCTCGAGCGGCGCCGGTGAGGAACACACCATCGAGAACGCCGGTGG
>SLSM01000063.1 GCA_007130445.1 Trueperaceae bacterium
CGCTGCTGATCGGTGCGATGACCGGTGGCTCGAGCCATGCCGGGCTGATCAACCGCCACCTGGCGGAGGCCGCCCAGCGTCTCGGCATCGGCATGATGCTCGGGTCGCAGCGCGTGATGCTGGAGCGCCCCGAGACGCGCTCGAGCTTCGCCGTGCGTGCGGTTGCGCCCGACGTGCTGCTGATCGGCAACCTCGGGGTGGCGCAGCTGCTACGAGGCTACGGTGCGGAGCAGATCGAGGAGGCACGTGCAGCGGTCGGCGCCGATGCGATGGCGTTGCACACGAACCCCTTGCAGGAGGCCCTGCAAGACGGCGGCGACGAGCGCTTCGCCGGCGTGACCGAGCGGCTCAGGGAGGTGGTGCCCGCCGTCCCGGCCCCGGTGCTCCTGAAGGAGGTGGGCCACGGCCTCTCGGGCGCGGTCGCCCGCAGCGTCGCCGACGTCGGGTTCGCCGCTCTCGACGTCGCTGGCGCCGGGGGCACGTCGTGGGCGAAAGTCGAGGACCTGGTCCGCTACGGCGAGGTGCGGCACCACGACCTGGTCGAGTGGGGCATCCCGACGTCGATCGCGTTGCGCGAGGTGCGAGCGGCCTTGCCGCGCATGCCGCTGATCGCGTCGGGCGGCATCCGCTCGGGGCTCGACGTCGCAAAGGCGCTCGCGCTCGGTGCCCAGGCGGTGGCGATCGCCCAGCCGCTGCTCGCCCCCGCGCTCGATTCGGCCGATGCGGTGGTGCGCCAGCTGTCGGAAACGCTGCGCGAGCTCCGCATCGCCATGTTCGCGTGCGGCGCTGCGGACGTCGTGGCGTTGGCTCAGGTGGCACCCGTCCCGCGCGAGCGTGCGTACACTGTCGCATGAACCTTCAGATCGCTGGCAAGACGGCTCTCGTGACGGGCGGCTCGAAGGGGATCGGCTACGCCATCGCCGAGGGTCTGGTAGCGGAAGGCGCTCGCGTCGTCGTGTCGGCGCGAGACCAGGGCGTTCTCGAGGCCGCCGCGCAGCGACTCGGCGAGGGCGGGGGCGACGTCGTCGCGATCGCTGCGGACGTGTCGAGCGCGAAGGGCGTCCGCGGCCTGGTCGAGGCCACCTTCGAGCGCGTCGGGCGCGTCGATGTCCTTGTCGCGAACGCCGGCGGTCCCCCCGCCGGACTGCCCTCGAGCCTCGATGACGCCGCCTGGGCGCGGGCGACCGAGCTGACGCTGATGTCGGCGGTCCGCCTGGCGCGCGGCGTGTTGCCGGGGATGCGTGAGCGCGGCTGGGGCCGGATCGTGCACGTGACCAGCCTGTCGGTGAAGCAACCGATCAACGAGCTGACGCTGTCGAACGCGTTGCGATCGGCCGTCACGGCGTTCGCGCGCACGCTCGCCAACGAGGTCGCCGGCGAGGGCGTCACGGTCAACGCCGTCGCGCCGGGCTACACGGCCACGGAGCGCCTCGAAGAGCTCTTCGCCGACGACTACGCTCGGGCGCGTCTGCTCGCCTCGATCCCGGCCAAGCGCTTCGCGACGCCACGCGAGGTCGCGGCCGCTGCCGTCTTCCTGTGCTCGCAACAGGCCGCCTATGTCACGGGTCAGACGCTCGTCGTGGACGGCGGCATGGTGGCCTCCACCTACTGAGCGCCGTCCGCATGACGCGCTGGTCCGTGGCGTGGTCCGCCCTTGCGGCGCTGCTCGTCGGCGGCGTGGTGCACCCGCACGGCACCACCATCCCGCACGATCTGGCGGGGCTGCGGCTGTGCGTCGATGACGACAGCCTCGAGGTGGCGTTCGAGCGCGGTGGCGAGGCCGCGCGTGTCGCTGTCACGCAGCGCCTGGAGCGCGCGCTCGAGCAGGTGCTCGGCGCCGCCGCGGTGCCGTGGCGCCGCGAGGACCCATGCCCCGACGCCGACGGATACCTGAGCGTGAGCCTCGTCGTCGAGGATGCGTCGTGGTTCGCTCCACGCGCGAGCGCGTACACGCTCACGGTGCAGGTCGGACCGCGCACGCGCGGGCCCGACGGCGCCGTTCGGGCGCTGCCCCCGAGCGCGTTCGACCTGTCGGTGATGGAAGTGTTCGACGAGCGAGCCGTCGGCGTGCCCGCGGTGGTGTTCCTCCCGCGCTACGTCGAGGCCGGGCTTCGCGACCTCAGCGTGAGCTGGTGGGAGGACCATCTCGACGCGGCGGCCGCCGCGCAGGCCACCCCGGCGTGGCTGCCGTGGCTCGGTGGGGCGCTCGCCGCCTGCGTCGCGTCGCTCACCTGGTGGCGACTGCACCCGTCGCGCCGCGGGCGGCCCGGCGGGCCGTGAAGCCGCTCACGACGGCCCTGCGGCGGCGCGCGTCCCGAACAGCCGGAACGACACCGCGCCGAGCGTGAGCACGGCCAACGGCGCTGCCCAGATCAGACCGATCCCGAACGTCAACGCACCGAGGAGCGCGAGGCCCGCCAGCACGATCTGCACGGCGAGCAGGGTGGGGAGCACCGGCAACGAGGCGCGAACGCTCCAGCCGATGGCGGTGAACGCATCGGTCTCGCGGTCCGCCACCAGGAAGAGGGCTTGTCCGGTGAGCAGCGAATAGGGCAGGGCGACCGCGAGGCTCCACGCCGGCCCCAGCAGCGCCTCGGCCGCGTTGAGCACCAGCGAGCCGAGCAGCAGGACCACGACCGCGTGTCCGAGGGCGGGGCGGTAGCCCTGGAGGTCGCTCGCGTCGGTGCGCACGCCCGCGACGCGGCGGACCCCGTACATGGTGAGCGCCACGCTCACCGGCGCCGTCGCGATCACGCTCAGGCTCGCCGCCAGGGCTTCAGGCAGGCCCAGCGCGACGCCGAGCACGGCCGCGACGATGGCGATCGACACCCATGCCAGCAGGCCCAACCAGACCCAGCGCTTCGCGCCGCGCAGCGCGTGGACCCCGTCGCGGAGCACCTCGCCGATGCGCAGCGGGGCGCGTCCAGCCAGCGCGGCCGCCAAGCCGGGGTCGTCGTTCGTCGGGGTCTGGGCTGACATCGCGGCGCATCGTACCAGCGGGTACGGAGCCTGCGCACCCAACGCGTATCATCGGCGTCATGTCGGTTCGGGTGATCGGGATCGGAACGGCGCTGCCGCCGCACGCCTACACGCAGGCCGAGGTGAAGGCGGTCATGCGGCGTTGGGTGGGTGGCGAGCGCCGCGTCGACAGGACGCTCGAGCGCGTCTACACGCACTCGGGCATCGAGCGGCGCCACAGCGTGGTGGCCGACTTCGGGCCCGACGGCCCGGCTGGCGCGGGTGCCGGACTGTTCCTCGACCGCGGTGGCGACACCTTCGCCCGGCCCAGCACCGGAACGCGCAACGCCCGCTACGGCGAGTTCGCGCCACCGCTGCTCGAGCGCGCCGCGCGGCGCGCGCTCGAAGCCTCGCCGACCGCGCTGCGCGACCGGGTGAGTCACGTGATCACGGTGTCGTGCACCGGTTTCCAGGCGCCCGGCGTCGACGACCACCTGGTGCGCGCGCTGGGTCTGGCGGCCGACACCGAGCGCTACCACCTCGGCTTCATGGGCTGCTACGCGGTGTTCCCCGCGCTGCGCATGGCGCGGGCGTTCTGCCTGGCCGACCCGGAGGCGGTCGTGCTGATCGCAGCGGTCGAGCTGTGCACGCTCCACCTCGATCCGAGTCGCGAGGTCGACAGCATCTTGTCGACGTCGGTGTTCGCCGACGGCGCGGCCGCCGCCGTCGTCAGCGCCGTCGAAGCGGACGATGGTGGCGCGCTGCGGCCGGCCCTGGAACTGCTCGCCTCGAGCACGACGTTGACGCAGCGGGGCAAGGCCGACATGGCGTGGACCATCGGCGATCACGGCTTCGAGATGGTGCTCACGAGCTACGTGCCGCGTGTGCTCGAGGCCGAGGCCGAGGCGTCGGTGGCGCCGCTGCTGCGCGCCGGCGGCATCGACGTCGGCGACGTCGGCGCCTGGGCCGTCCACCCCGGTGGTCGCGCGATCCTCGACAAGGTCGAGCGGGGTCTGCGACTCGAAGGCGGCATGGTGGACGCGTCGCGCGCGGTGCTGGCCGAGGCGGGGAACATGTCGAGCGCCACCGTGCTGTTCGTGCTCGAGAGGCTCCTCGGAGGCCGCTGCGCCGACCATGCGGTGCCTGCCCAGGAGCCGGCGCCGCTCGCCGCGGGGACGCTCGTCGCCGCCCTCGCGTTCGGGCCCGGACTCACCGTCGACGCCGCCCTCCTGCGCGTCGGCGACACGCTGCCATGAGCGAGGCGCGCGCCGCCGCCGACGCCGCGGCGGCCACCGTCTTGGTGGTCGGTGCCGGTCCGGTGGGGTTGCTCGTGGCCGCGCGACTACTGCTGCTCGGCGTGCCGACCCGAGTCGTCGAGCGCCGCGCGGCTCCTGGCAGCGGCAGTCGTGCCATCGGCGTGCACCCGCCCGGCCTGGTGGCGCTCGCCAGCGTCGGTGCGGACGCCGACGTGCTCGCCGCGGGCGTCCGCATCGTCGAGGGCAGGGCGTTCGGTGCGCACGGCGAACTCGGGTCACTGCGGTTCGACGGTGACACGCCGGTGCTCGCCGTTCCGCAGGCGCTGAGCGAGGCCGCGCTGTGCGCCGCCCTCGAGCGTGCCGGCGGGAGCGTCGAGCGCGGCGTGACCCTCACCGGGTTGCGGCGGGGTGCGGCGGGGCGTCTCGAGGCCACGTTGCTCGGCGCCGACGAGGCCTTCGTCGACGCGGCGGTCGTGATCGGGTGCGACGGGTCCGGCTCGAGCGTACGCACGCTCGCCGGCATCGGCTGGCGTGGCGGGGCGTACCGGGATCGCTACCTGATGGCCGATCTGCCCGACGTGTCGGGTCTGGGTGCGCGCGCGGAGATCCGCCTGCATCGCGCCGGCCTGCTCGAGAGCTTCCCGCTGCCGGGCGGCTGGCGCCGCGTCGTCGTCCGCGTCCCGGACGAGCCCGCCGTGGTCGCTACGGACCGTGGCGACGAGACCGCTGGCGGGCCGTCCCGCTCGGCCGGGGTGGACCCGTGCGTCGCGGCGCGGGTTTGTGCCTTGGCGGCGGAGCGCGGGGGCGAGCGCTACGACGCCGACGCGGCGCGCATGACGTCGGCGTTCGGCATCGAGCGCAGGCTCGCAACGCGTTTCGTGCTGGGTCGAGTCGCGCTCGCTGGCGACGCGGCGCACGTGCTGAGCCCCATCGGCGGCCAAGGCATGAACCTCGGCTGGCTCGATGCGGTGGCGTTGGCGGAAGGGGTCGCGCGGGGCCTGGAGCGTGGACCCGGGGCGCTGCGCACCGAACTCGAAGCGTACGGTCAGCGACGGCGTCGCGCCGCCCAGGCGGCCGCCTGGCGCGCCGACGTCAACACGCGTCTGGGACGGCCCGTCGGGCCGCTCGGAGCGAGGCTGCGCGACGCCGTCCTGGTACGTGCCTTGCGCGCCCCCTTCGATCGCGCGTTGACCGGGGCGTTCACGATGCGCGGCCTGGCGTGAGCGCCGCCACCGAGCCACGGCCGCGGTGGCACCGGCACCCCTGGGTGCGGCACCTGCGACTGTCGTTCAACGCGCTGCTCAGCCCGATCTACCTGTGGGGCGCCTGGTCGGCCCCGGCGGTGGAGGAGCCGTGGCGCCTGGTCCTCGGGTGGGTCGCGCTGCACGTCTTCCTCTACGGTGGCACCACCGCGCTGAACACCTCGATCGATCGAGACGAGGGACCGATCGGCGGTATGCGGCACCCCGAGCCGGTCGATGGCGGCCTCCTGCGGTGGTCCATCGCCGTGCAGGTCGCCGGGCTGCCCCTGGCGTGGGTGGTGGGCCCGGCCTTCCTCGTCACGTACGTCGTCCTCGGCCTGCTGGCGGCGGCGTACTCGCTGCCTGCGACGCGTTGGAAGTCGAGCACGGCCGGGTCGCTCGCGGTGGTCGCCCTGGGCCAGGGCGGGGTCGGGAGTCTGGCCGGCTGGTGGGCGGCCGTCGGTCCGCAGGCCGCGCCAGGCGCGGTCCTGGCATCGCCGGGACCGTGGTGGGCCGCGCTCGCGGCCGGCTTGCTGGTGCTGGGGCAGTACGTGGTGAGCCAGGCGTATCAGGTCGACGAGGACGCGCGCCGCGGTGATCGCACCCTGCCGGTGCTGCTGGGCCCCAGGCGTGCGCTGCGGCTCGCGCTGGTCCCGGCAGCGCTCGGTGCCCTGGTGATGTTCGGCGCGATCGCGCTGCGGGCGGGCTTGTGGTGGGCGCTGCCCGGCGCCCTGCTCGGCGCGATCGTGAGCGTGCGCCAGTGGCGCTGGAGCGCTCGCGTGGGCGAGGACCTCGACGCCGACTACACGGCCGCGATGGGGCTCGTGCGACTCGGTGGACTGGGCTTCGGCGCCTATCTGCTGGCGCTCCTCGTCGCCTCCTGAGGCTCCCTCCGAGCGCGCCGAGGGCGCGTCCCTCGCGGCGCGTGCCGAGCACACCTCGGCCTGGGACGGATGCGTGGTGCCGGCACCTGCGCCGAGGCGCTAGCGTCGGCAGTGGGCCCGGCGCTTGCGCCGGCACCGGTCGCTACCTTAGTATTCAAGGCATGCGCGCCTTGCGCGCCGAGAGGATCCCATCATGGCCATCGAAGAGCACCGCGCCCGGACGCTCGCGAGCACCCTCGCCAGCATCGAGCGTCAGTTCGGTAAGGGTTCGATCATGCGGTTGGGGGATGATCCGGGGGGGTTGTCGTTCGGGGTGATCTCGTCGGGGTCGCTGTCGGTGGATGTGGCGTTGGGTGTGGGTGGGTTCCCGCGGGGGCGGGTGGTGGAGATCTATGGGCCGGAGTCGGGGGGGAAGACGACGTTGGCGTTGCATGTGGTGGCTGAGGCGCAGCGTGGTGGTGGGGTGGCGGCGTTCGTGGATGCGGAGCATGCGTTGGATCCGTCGTATGCGAAGGCGTTGGGTGTGGATGTGGAGGAGTTGTTGGTGTCGCAGCCTGATACGGGGGAGCAGGCGTTGGAGATCGTGGAGTTGTTGGTGCGCAGTGGTGCGGTGGATGTGGTGGTGGTGGATAGTGTGGCGGCGTTGACGCCGCGGGCGGAGATCGAGGGGGAGATGGGGGATTCGCATGTGGGGTTGCAGGCTCGGTTGATGAGTCAGGCGTTGCGGAAGTTGACGGGGGTGATGAGCAAGTCGCGCACCACGGTGCTGTTCATCAATCAGATTCGGGAGAAGATCGGGGTGATGTACGGGAATCCGGAGACGACGCCTGGTGGGCGGGCGTTGAAGTTCTATGCGAGTGTGCGCATCGAGGTGCGGCGGAAGGGGGATGTGAAGTTGGGTGGTGAGAAGGTGGGGAATCGGGTGCGGGTGAAGGTGACGAAGAACAAGGTGGCGCCGCCGTTTCGGGAGGCGGAGATCGATATCGTGTTCGGTCGGGGGATCGATCGGGTGGGGGATC
>SLSM01000272.1 GCA_007130445.1 Trueperaceae bacterium
CCGAGGCCGATCGCGGCGCACCGTTCCTGGGCCGTGCGCTCGGCGCGGGTGCCGCGCCTGCGTCGCCCGAGGTGTGCCTGGTGCTCGGTGCGGGCAACGCCTCGATGCTGCCGGTGGTCGACGCGCTCCATCAGCTGTTCGTGCAGCGCCGTGCGGTCGTCCTCAAGCTGAACCCGCTCAACGCCTACCTCGGCCCGGCGATCGAGGACGCTTTCGGGTCGCTCGTCGCCGCCGGCGTCCTCCGGGTGGTGTGCGGCGGGGCGGAGGTCGGGGCGTACCTGACGCGCCACGACCGGGTCGATGCCGTCCACCTGACGGGCTCCGCGAAGACCTTCGAGACGATCGTGTTCGGGGGCGGCGCCGACGGCGAGCGGCGCAAGCAGACGCGCCGTCCGCTGCTCGAGAAGCCCTTCACCGCCGAGCTCGGCAACGTCAGCCCGGTGATCGTCGTCCCAGGGCCCTGGACGGATCGCGACGTGCTCGACATGGCCGAGCAGGTCGCCACGTGGCTCGTGGGCAACGCCGGGTTCGCCTGCCTCGCGCCTCGCGTGCTCGTCCAGCACGCGGCCTGGCCGCAGCGCCAGGCGTTCGTCGAAGCGCTGACGGCTGTTCTCGAGCGGGTGCCGACCCGACCGGCGTGGTACCCGGGGGCGTTCCGCACGCACGAGCGCTTCGTCGCGGCCCATCGGAGCGCGTGGACATCCGGGACGCCGCCGCCGGGGCACCTGCCGTGGACGTTGATCGACGACGTGGACGCGGGCGACGCCGACGACATCTGCTTCACGACCGAGCCCTTCTGCGCCCTGGTGTCCGAGACCGCCCTCGACGCCGACGACCCGGTGGCCTTCGTCGCGGAGGCGGTGCGGTTCGCGAACGGGACGCTGTGGGGGTCGCTCTGCGCCACGCTCGTGGTGCACCCGGCGGTTGCGCGCGACCTAGCGCTGGCGGACGCCGTCGAGCGGGCCGTGGCCGACCTGCGCTACGGCACCGTCACGGTGAACGTGCCGACGTTCGCCGCCTACTACCTGCTCACCACGCCGTGGGGTGCGCACCCGGGCCACGAGCCATGGGACGTGCAGTCCGGGATCGGCCGCTCGACGAACCTCCAGATGTTGGGTGGCGTCGAGAAGTCGGTCGTCCGCGGTCCGTTCCGGAAGGCCTTCGACCCGATCCGGGTCACGGCGCCGCGTGCCCACGAGGTGGCGCGGTCGCTCGCGTACGCGGAGGCCGACCGGTCGACGCGGGCGTTGGCGCGGCTGGCGTGGTCGATGGCGTAGGTCGACGGGCGGTATCGTCGCGACAGCGCGGCACCCGTGTCCGCGTCACCGAGCGAGGAGCGTGAGCGTATGGACACGACGATCTTCCGAGGCTGCATGCCGGCCCTCATGACGCCCTGCGACGCATCCGGACGGCCCGACTTCGACGCCCTCGTGCGCAAAGGCCGCGAGCTGACGGACGCCGGGATGAGCGGCGTCGTGTACTGCGGTTCGATGGGTGAGTGGCCGCTGCTGAGCGACGAGCAGCGCATGGAGGGCGTGGGTCGGTTGGTGGAGGCTGGCGTCCCGGTGGTGGTCGGTACGGGGGCGCAGAGCCCGCGTGCGGCGGAGGCGTTCGCCGGGCACGCGGGCGAGGTGGGCGCGCAGGGGTTGATGGTGATCCCGCGGGTGCTCTCGCGCGGCACCTCCGTCGCCGCCCAGCGCGCGCATCTCGGTCGGGTGCTCGCGGCAGCCCCGGAGCTGCCGGCGGTGATCTACAACAGCCCGTACTACGGCTATGAGACTGGGCCCGAGCTCTTCTTCGAGCTGCGGCGCGAGCACGCCAACCTGGTGGGGTTCAAGGAGTTCGGTGGCGCCGACGCCCTCTCGCGGGCTGCGGAGTTCATCACGCACGCAGACGACGAGCTGCTGCTGCTGGTCGGGGTCGACACGCAGGCGTTCCACGGCTTCGTGCGTTGCGGCGCGGCCGGGGCGATCACGGGTGTGGGCAACTGCCTCCCGAGCGAGGTGCTCGCGCTGGTCGACCTGTGCCGGCGAGCCGCCGCGGGCGACGCCGAGGCGACACGGCTCGCGGCGGAGCTCGACGACGCGCTGCGGGTGCTCTCGACCTTCGACGAGGGGCCCGACCTGGTGCTGTACTACAAGCACCTGGCGGTGGCGTTGGGCGACGGTGCGTACGTGCACCCGGTCGAGCCGAGCGACGCGCTGAGCGCGAGCCAGCGGCGCTTCGCAGACGCGCAGCTCTTCCGCTTCCAGGCGTGGTGGCGGTCGTGGCCGGGCGCGGCGAGCGCTCTCGGGGGCTCCGCGCTCACGGTGCGTTGAGGCGATCCATCCCGCAGAAGTAGTCGATCATGCCACCGGTCGTCGGTTCGCTCCCGTACCCGTCGCTGACGAACGCGGCAAGGATGGCGGCGAGCAAACGCTTCTTCCTGCCCTCCTCCGGCCACACGTCGGCGTGCGCAGGGCGCTGACCGGGTGTCCGCTGCCCGCTCCTGGACGACAGGCCGCTGGCACGGCTGACACGACGGTAGGGAACGCGGCGTTCCGAAAGCGTTCGGGTCTCGCGCCTGCGGCGGCCCAGTGGGCCGGCGCGCGCCCATCCACTCGCGCAGTTCTTCGGCGCCTGCGCCGCTTTCGGTACCGCCCACGCGTATGCGTCGGCTCGTCGCTGCGTTGGGGCGAGGTTGGAGGGTCGCTGGAGGGCCTCCTCAGCGGTGCGCGTCGTCGAGGTCGTGGCCTCGAGCGCCGTTTCGTCGCGGCAGGCTGAACAGCAACCGCTCGGCGGCGCTCTCCATGAGGCGGTCGACCTCGACCTCCGCGACCACGGCGCCGTACGCGGCGCCTCCGACGAGGCTCGTCACGCCGTGCACGAAGGTCCAGAGCTGGAGGGCGACGAGGTCCGCGGAGCCATCGACGTCGTTGACGTGGCAGTACTGGACGACTTCGTCGAGCACGTACGCACAGCAGGCGCTGCCGCTCGCGTGCACGAGGTCGCTCCTCGATCGACCGGGCGTCTGGGCGAACATGATGCGGAAGAGAGCGGGCTCCGCGAGTCCGAACGCGAGGTAAGCCCGACCGATCTCGAGGACCCGCGCCTCGCTGCCGACGGGGTGGTGCGCCGCGGCCTCCCGAGCACGGCTCGTCAGGTCGCCGAAGCCCTCCGCCACGACGTGGTCGATCAGGTCGTCCTTGTCGCTGAAGTGACGGTACGGGGCCGCGGTCGAGACGCCGGCCGTGCTGCACGCGTCCGCGAGTGAGAAGCGACTCTCGCCGTGGGTGCCGATCAGGTGTCGCGCGGCGTCGATGAGCGATGCGCGCAGCGCACCGTGGTGGTACCCGGCCTTCGGTTTCGCCCGTCGCTTCGCCGCGGTCATCGCGAGGGCCCGTTCGGCGTGTGGGCGCACCGTGGCGGTGGGCATGTAAGCGCCATTGACATATGCGCGATGATGGCATAAGTTAGCGCTACTTACATTGCGACCACCCCTTGGCGGTCGCGTGCCGTACCGGAGGCCGCATGCGAGACGGAGCACGCTCAGGAACACCGACCACCACGACGCCGCAGCGTCGTCCGACGAGCCGCGAGGCTGCACCGCCCGACGGAGCGGTGCGATCGCGGGACGGCGCGCTGCTGCGGCGCTACGGTCCGACGGCCTTGGTGACGGGTGCCAGCGAGGGGATCGGTCGCGCGTTCGCCGTCGCCCTGGCGCGGCGCGGGTTCGACCTCGTCCTCGTCGCGAGACGCCAGGACCGACTCGCGGCGTTGGCTGCTACGCTTGTGCGCGACCACGGGACGTCGGTGCAGGTCGTGGTTGCTGACCTCGCGATGCCGACGGCGAGTGCCGCGCTGCTCGAGGCCACGGCCGGACGGCCGATCGGCCTCGTGGTCGCCGCGGCCGGGTTCGGATCGGTCGGAGCGTTCCTCGCCCGGCCGGCAGACGAGGCGTCGAGTACGATCTGGCGATGCAGGACGAGCCGGGCCGCTGGTGGGGCGTCTTCGACGGCTACCTGGTGTTCCTCGCGGAGGGGCCCGACGGCCGCGGCCACGTCTACCGCAGCGACGGCACCACGGCCGGTACGACGCGCATCCTGTCCGACTTCCTTGGCTTGAGCAGCCTCGCGCAGGTGGGCGGTCGGGCGGTGGCGCTCGGTCGAGCGATTGCGGCGCAGGAAGGGCTCTACCGCCTGAACGTGGCCGCCGGCACCGCCAGGTTCGTCTCGAACGAGCCGATCGTGCTCATGGACGGCTTCTTAGCGCGGCCGCGCGGCGGCGCGGTCGACTCGATCTCCTCGGACTCGGTGTTCTACCACTTCGGGTCCAAAGCGCTCGTCGCGACCGACGGCTCGAGCGACGGCACGAAGACGCTCCACTCGTACCTGAACAGGTGTGGCGGGCGGGCCTACGCGCAGCTCAGCGGCGTCGTCTACTACGGCGCCAACGCCCTCACGGACGTGTTCGACGGCGACGGCTTCGTCATCGGTCAGGAACCGAGCGGTTGCTGGGTGTGGCGCTACGACGCCGACCCCGAGCTGTTCCGGAGCGTCGCGCCCGTCGAGATGTCCGACTTCCATGCGCGCGATGGCTGGCTGTACACCGTCATGCGGTACTCGGACGTGACGCCCCGCGTGCTCTCGGCCTTCGACGGCACCCTGCCTCCGCTGGACCCGGGGGTGCCGGACGACGGCTACGTCCAGACCGTGCCGATCGGGATGAACGTCACCTGGGCACGGTCGTCGGCCAGCGGCAACGCGAGCTACGTCTACGGTGGGATGGGCGCGGCGGACGTCGTGGCCAGCGTGTCGGGGAGCCCGTTCGTACCGGTCGTGGAGGTCCTCGACGCCGACTCGGGCTCGGTCAACCGCTGGGAGGCGACGTTCGTCGGCGACCGCCTCGTCTACGTCCAGCGCCACGTGGGGCAGGGCACGACGGAGCTCCGCGCCGTCGGGCCGACGCTGAGCTCGAGCACCACGCTGCTCTCGGCCGCCCCGTTCACGCTCGAGATCGGCCGGCTGATGGCGGATCCGTACCGCAACCGAGCCTTCTTCTGGACGACGCGGTATTTCGGCGAGCCGGACCCCGACACGGGCGACCAGCGCCTCGAGGTCGCTTTCTGGGTCACGAACGGCACCGCGAGCGGCACGCAGCAGCTGCACGTGTTCTGCGAGAGCGACGTCGGGTTCGCGGAGTGCGACGAGACGTTCTACGAGTGACCACCGCACGTGCTGACCACGGCCCGAGACCGCGTCGGTGCGGCGGCTTTGGTGTCGCTGCGTCGGTTCGGTACACCGAAGCAGCGCCGGGTCAGGTGCGCATGCCTACGCACGCGACGACGACCGCGACCACGCATCTCATCGGCGCGCTCCCGACCCGCAGCCGACGCACCCCCCGCCACGCGCCGCCTCGAGGCGCTCCTGGATCCGCAGCGACGTCGGCGTGACCGCCAGACCGCCAAGCGAGGTGCAGCGGTGCTCGCGCGGCATGCGCTTGGCGACGTCGCGCGCGGCGTCGACCACCTCGTCGAGCGGGATGAGCGGATCGAAGCCGGCGAGCGCCATGTTGGCGCATGCGAGCGCGTTGCTGGCAGCCATCACGTTCTTGCCGAGGCAGGGCGCCTCGACGCGGTTGGCGATCGGGTCGCAGATCAGGCCGAGCATGCTCTGCAGCGCCATCGAGGCGGCGGCCAGGGCCTGGTCGCGGGTGCCGCCAGCGAGCGTGACGAGCGCAGCGGCCGCCATGCAGGCAGCGGCGCCGCCCTCGGCCTGGCAGCCGCCGACCTCGGCTGCGAAGGTCCAGCGTGTCGTGAAGACCATGCCGATGAGGCCGGCGGCGAGCATGGCGCGCGCCATGGCCTCTTCGTCCTGCTCCATGGCCTCGGCCATGGCGATCACGGCACCGGGCAGTCCGGCGCAGGCGCCCGCGGTTGGGGCCGCGACGATGACGCCCATGGCGCTCTTCACCTCCATCAAGGCGGTGACGTAGAGGACGATGCGGTTGAGCGCACCGCCGTCGAGCAACCGGCCGGCGCGCATCATCTCCTGGAAACGACCGCTCTGGTGGCCCAGCACGCGATCCTCGTAGTGCGTGCCGGCGATGCCCTGATCGATCGAGCGTCGCAGGATGCGGACGATGTCGACCATCGTCGCGACGATCTCGTCCTCGGAGAAGCCGCTGCGCGCCGCCTCGTACTCGACCGCCAGGCGCCACAGCGGCGTGTGGCGCTCGCCGTCGACGCGCAGCAGCTCCTCGCTTCCGGTGAAGGGGAGGCGGATACCCCGACGCGACGGGACCGGCAGCACTCGGCCCAGCCGCCTCACGAGCGACGGCCGCAGGTCGGCGAGCGCCTCGTCGGGGACGAACGCGTGGGCCTGGACCTGGACCAGGAGGCCGTCGGCGGTGTCGTGGACGAGGATCTCGTCGGCGTCGAGCCGCTCGGCCAGGCGCTCGGCGGCGGCACGCTGCGCCGCGTCCAGCCAGACGAGCGTCTCGGCGTAGCCGCCGTCCATCACGAGCGGCACGTCGTCGATGCTGATCACCTGCATCATGCCGCCACCTGTGGAGATCGCGATCAGGCTGTGCTGCTCGCGCGCGTTGCGCAGCGTGAGCCGGTAGGTGTTGGGGTGCGGGTCGCCCACGTCGACCGTCTCGATGCGTAGGTCGATGCCCGCGTCGGCCAGCGCCCGGGTCGAGTCGGGGAGGCGCTCGTCGTCGGCCTCCCAGCCCAGCAGCCCGCCGAACAGGCCCATGTCCGATCCCTGGCTCGCGTGCGTGGTCGGCAGCGAACCCTCGCGGTCGAACTCGACCAGCACGTCGGCGATGTCGCCGTCCATCAGGTCGCGCGCCAGGCGACCGATGCGCAAGGCGGCCGCGCAGTGCGAACTCGACGGCCCGCGCATGACGGGGCCGATGACGTCGTTGAAGATGCTGATGGCGGGCATGGGTCATCCTATGGCACCGCGGCGATGTGGATGGACGTGGTGCAGAGCATCACGTCCAACACGGGGTCGTCCGTCGAGGTGGCACCGAAGCTGACGGGTATGAGGTCGCCCGGAGCGACCGACCACCTCGTAGACGTCGCTCGTCCCGCCTTCACGCCGCTCTGTACCCAGGTGTGCTCATGGGGTGCGAAGTGGGACGCCCGGTGGTGGTGGGAAGAAGGTGACGAAACCGCCGTCGATGTCGAAGCCGAGCTCGATCGTGGTGGCGAACACGGCAGCCGACGTCATCGTCAGCGTGTTGGGGTCGGCAATCCGTGCCAGGACGTCCTGGCCGGGCGGCCGATGGATGATCCACAGGTCG
>SLSM01000330.1 GCA_007130445.1 Trueperaceae bacterium
CGGTGAGGTGCGTTTGGGGCAGGGGAAGGAGAAGGCGGCGGAGTTCGTGGGGCAGGATCCGGCGTTGATGCGGGAGGTGCGGGAGCGGGTGTTGGCGGCGTTGGGTGACGCCGCGCCGCGCACCGCGACGGAGGGCGCCGGTCAGGACGACGACGAGGAGGCGCCCCCGCTCGAGGCCTGAGGACCGCGAGGGCGCCGCTGTCGCCGCGATGGCGCCGGCGTCGCCCCGCAGCGTCTGCGACGCGGTGTAGCGTTGGGCATGTCGAAGCACCCCACGTACACCGGCGTCCACCCGATCGTGCCCACACCCTTCCTCGCCAGTGGCGAGCTCGACCTGGCCAGCGTCGAGCGGCTCGTCGAACACCAGGTCGCCGCCGGTGTGCAGGGCATCGCCATCCTGGGTTTCATGGGCGAGGCGCACAAGCTACGGGGCGCGGAGCGACGCAGCGTGATCGAGGCGGCCGTCGCCAAGGCGGCAGGTCGAATCGTCGTATGGGTCGGCATCCGCGCCTTCGGCACCGCCGGCGCCATCGAGCAGGTGCAGGAGGCCGAGGCGCTCGGTGCGAACGCGGTGTTCGTCGCGCCGATCGCCCCCGGGGCACCGGCCGTGATCGAGCGCCATTATCGCGAGGTGGCCGCGGCGACCGCACTGCCCGTCGCGATCCACGACTACCCCGCCGAGTTCGGCATCACGATCCCCGCCGACCTCATCGCTCGCCTCGCGAACGACGGCGTCACCCCATACCTCAAGGCCGAGGACCCGCCCGTCCTCGTGAAGCAACGGCGCATCCTCGATCAGGCACCGGGGCGCATCGGGATCTTCGGAGGCCTCGGTGGGCAATGGGTGTTCGAGGAGCTCGTCAACGGCGCTGCGGGCGTGATGACGGGGCTGGCGTTCCCCGAGGTGCTCGTCGACATCGTCACGCGCTACCAGGCCGGAGACGAGGAGGGCGCCGCCGCCGTGTTCGACCGCGTGCTGCCGCTGATCCGCTACGAGTTCCAGCCGGGCATCGGGGTGGCGCTGCGCAAGCACGTGTTCGAGCGGCGCGGCGTGTTCTCGACCACGACCGTGCGGCCCCCGAGCCCGCCCGTGGACGCGGCCACGATCGAGGAGTTCGAGGCGGTCGCCCGCCGCGTGGGGCTGGACGTCGCCGTTCCCGGATCGGTGCGGGTGTGAAGAGCGCCCGAGGGCCTGCCTGTCCCGGCCGCGGGCGCCGCACGCGTGGCACAATCGCCTGAGATGGCAGCGATCAGCGAACGCGCAGCGCTCGTGGCCCGTGCCGTGGCCATCCCGACCGCGATCGTGTGCGACGTCTTCGATGAGCGGGGATGGCCGCCGCCGGCGCTGCACGCCGACCTGCGACCCCGCACCGCGATCGGCGTGCCCTTCGCCGGTGTCGCGGCCACCATCGCAGGGCGGCAGGAGCGCTTCGAGGGGCCCGATCGCGCGAAGCTGGCGTTCGCCGACGCGCTCGAAGAAGACAGCGTCGCCGTCTGGGCCGGCACCGACGCGGGGCAGTACTGCCTGTTCGGCGACCTCATCGCCGCCACCATGCAGCGTCGCGGGTGTCGCGGCGCCGTGGTCGATGGTGGGCTGCGCGACGTGGCCGCGATCGACGCCACCGGTTTCCCCGTCTACGCCGCGTGCGTCAGCCCGGTGCAGGGCCTGGGCCGCTGGCGGGTGACCGAGACCGACGTCCCCGTCGCGATCCGAGCGGCGTACGGTGCGCCGCTGATGGTGCGCCCCGGCGATCTCGTGATCGGTGACGCAGACGGCGTGGTCGTCGTCGGCCGCGACCGCGTCGACGAAGTGCTGGCGCGGGCCGAGGCCATCGTCGCCGCCGAGGCCGAGGCGCGCGAGCGCTCCGGCGAGGGCATGACCGCCCAGGAGATGCTCGATCGCTACGGGCACGTCTGAGCCCGGACAAGGACGGCTGCCATGACCACCCCTCCCGCCATCGCTCGCGACGTCACCAACGACTTCTCCCTGGTCGTCGCCACCGCCAACGGCACCGGATCGCAGACGGCCAACCTCACCCTGCTGCGAGCGTGCTTCCACATGGGCATCCCCGTGTGCGGGAAGAACATCTTCCCGTCGAACATCCAGGGGTTGCCGACCTGGTACCACATCCGCGTCAGCAAGGACGGGTACGTCGCCCGGCGCACGTCCGAGGTGCTCGTCGCCTTCAACCAGGCGACGGTCGACGCCGACCTGCGGGAACTGCCGAGCGGCGGTGTGGCGATCGTCGACGACGGCCTCGCCCACGGCGTCGAGCGCGACGACGTCCACCTCTACACCATCCCCGTCAAGGCGCTGATGGCCGCGAGCGAGCACAAGGGCAAGCTGCGCGACTACCTCGCCAACATGACGTACGTCGGTGTGCTTGCGCACCTGCTCGACATCCCGCTCGATGCGGTCGAGGCCGGGCTGGATAGCCAGTTCGGCGGCAAGCGTCGGCTCGTGGACACCAACCTGGCGGTGGTTCGCGGCGCGCACGCGTGGGCCGTCGAACAGCTGACCAAGACCGACCCCTTCCGCGTGGCGCCCATGGACGCCACGCGCGACCTGCTCATCATGAGCGGGAACGAGGCCGGCGCGCTCGGGAGCGTGTTCGGCGGTGTCTCCGTGGCCGCCTGGTACCCGATCACGCCCTCGACCTCGTTCATCGATGCCCTGCGTGACTACCTCCCCGAACTGCGGCAGGACGACGACGGCACGCCGACCTACACCGTCATCCAGGCCGAGGACGAGCTCGCCGCCATCGGCATGGTGATCGGCGCGGGGTTCGCGGGCGCGCGTGCGGTCACCGCGACCAGCGGTCCCGGCATCTCGCTCATGGCCGAGTTCGCGGGCCTCGGCTTGTTCGCGGAGGTCCCCGGGGTGATCTGGGACGTGCAGCGGGTCGGCCCGTCGACCGGCCTCCCGACGCGAACCAGTCAGGGCGACCTGGCCTTCGCCTACGGCCTCGGCCACGGCGACGGGAAGCACGTCGTCTTGCTGCCGTCCTCGATCGAGGAGTGCTTCGAGTTCGGCTGGCGTTCGTTCGACCTGGCCGAGCAACTGCAGACCCCCGTCTTCGTCCTCACCGACCTCGACCTCGGCATGAACAACTGGATGGGTCGCTCGTTCACGTACCCGGACACCCCCATGCAGCGCGGCAAGGTCCTGAGTGCCGACGAGGTCCGGGAGCGTGGCTTCGCCCGCTACCGCGACCTCGACGGCGACGGCGTCCCGTATCGCACGCTGCCCGGCAACGATGCCCCCGGGGCGGCGTACTTCGCCCGCGGCACGGGGCACAACGCCCAGGCCGTCTACAGCGAGCGCTCCGACGACTGGCTGGAGAACACCGAGCGCCTGGCACACAAGTTCGACACGGCCAGGCGCTTGGTACCGCCGGCGCTCGAGGAGCGCGTCGACGGCGCCAGCGTCGGCATCGTCGCCTTCGGCACCACCCGCTACGCGATCGAGGAGGCCCGTGACGCGCTCGCGGCCGACGGCCTGCGCTGCTCGAGCATGCGCCTGCGTGCCCTGCCGGTCGGCGAGGAGGTGCGGGCGTTCATCGAGGCGCACGAACGGGTGGTGGTCGTCGAGATGAACCGCGACGCGCAGCTCGCCGGCATCCTGCGGGCGGAGCTGCCCGACCTGGCGCCGCGCATCGAGAGCGTGGCGTACCTCGACGGGATGCCCTTCACCGCCGGGTTCGTCCGTGCGCGTATCGAGCCGTACCTGACCCCACGGTCCCTGGAGGTGGCCTGACATGGATCGACCGCGCACCATCGCCAGCAACGCCGCTGGTCTCTCCAAGGCCGACTACGGCGGCAGCCCCAGCACGTTGTGCAAGGGGTGCGGCCACAACTCCATCGCCAGCCAGATCATCCAGGTCGCCTTCGAGCTGTCGCTGCGCCCGCACGAGGTCCTCAAGCTCTCGGGCATCGGTTGCTCGAGCAAGTCGCCCGCCTACTTCCTCGGCATGTCGCACGGCTTCAACGCCCTGCATGGCCGCATGCCCGCCGTCGCGACCGGAGCCCTGGCCGCGAACCGCCGCATGCGGGCGATCGGCGTCAGCGGCGATGGCGACACGGGCAGCATCGGGCTCGGTCAGTTCAAGCACCTGTTGCGGCGCAACACCCGCATGGTCTACGTGATCGAGAACAACGGCGTGTACGGTCTCACGAAGGGGCAGTTCTCGGCCACGGCCGATGAGGGTCTCGACCTCAAGTACGCGGGCCACAACGACCTGCCGCCCATCGACTTGTGCCAGGAGGCGATCGCGGCGGGGTGCGGCTTCGTGGCGCGCAGCTTCGCTGGTGACGCGAAGCAGGTGCGCGAGCTCCTCAAGGCAGCGTTCAGCCATCGCGGCACCGCGGTGATCGACATCATCAGCCCCTGCGTCGCGTTCAACAACGAAGACGACAGCCCCAAGAGCTACGCCTACGGGAGGCACCACGAGAAGCCGCTCCACGAGCTCGGCTACATCCCGTACGCCGACGAGATCGTCATCACGGAGAGTGAACCCGGCGAGCTCAGGACGGTCGACCTGCACGACGGGTCGCGGCTGAAGCTGCGCAAGGTCGAGGAGGAGCACGATCCCACGGACCGCATCGCGGCGATGACGCGCCTGATGGAGGCCGAACGCAGGCACGAGTTCATCACCGGGCTGCTGTACTACGACCCGTCGCGCCCCTCGTACGCCGAGGCCGCGCGGTTGCCGGAGACGCCGCTCACGCATCTCCCGGAAGACGCCCTGCGGCCGCCGCCCGAGGCGCTCGAGCGCACGCTGCAGCGCTACCGCTGAGGGGCGCGGCGACGCGTTGCGGCTCGGTCTCGTCCCGGAGCATCCGCTCGAGTGGCTCGCGCTGCGCTTCGGGCGCGTGCCGACACCGCTCGTCGACACCCATCTGGCGGTGGCGTGGGCGCGGACGCTGCAGGTCGCGACGCGCGGCGGCGTCTTCGAGGCGCTCGACGCCGCCCCCCGCAGCGCCATCGACGTGGCCGAGCGGTGCGGCTTCGATCCCGTGGCGACGAGGCGCCTGCTCGACGCCCTCACGGGGCTGGGCACGCTGCTCCCCCACGGCGACGAGCGCTACCGACTGAGCGCGGCGACGCGGCGCTGGCTCACCCGCGCGTCGCCGCACGAGGTCGTCGACAAGGTGCTCTTCTCGCTCGACGAATGGCGCTTCGTCGAGCACTACGACCGCTACCTCGCCAGCGGCGAGCCGCTCGACATGCACGCGCTGCTCGTCGCGGGCCGCGCCCCCGATCCCCGACCACCGGCGAGCGTGGCCGACGGCGACGCGTACGCGCGCTACCAGCGCGGCCTGCGGGCGCTGGCGGGCGTCTCGAGCGCGGAGGTGGCGCGCGTGACGCCGGTGCCTCGCGGCGCCACGCGACTGCTCGATCTGGGCGGGGCGCACGGCCGCTTCGCCGCTGCGCTGCTGCGTCGGCACGCGCGCCTGCGCGGCACGGTGCTCGACCTCCCGGTCGCCGTCGCCGCCTCGGCCGACATGCTGGCCGCCGAAGGGCTCGGAGACCGGCTCAGTCACCTGGCTGGCGACGTCTTCGACACGGACCTCGGCGACGGCGCGTGGGACGTGGTCCTGGCCTCGCAGTTCACGCATCACCTGGACGACGAGGCGAACCGCAGCCTGGCGGCGCGGGTGGCGCGCGCCTTGGCGCCCGGTGGCGTCTACGTGGTCCAGGACCTGGTCAGGCCCGCGTCGCCGCGGGATGCCCGCCGGTCGCGCCTGGGCGCCCTGCTCGACCTCTACTTCGCGGCGGTGAGCGGCGCGGGCACCTTCACCGTGCCGCAGATGCACGCCTGGTTCGCCGGGGCCGGTCTCGCGCCCGGTCGGACGCGCTGGCTGCGGACCCTGCCGGGCATGGCACAGGTGGTGGGTCGGCGCGGGTCGTAGGCGCGGGCGGTCACCTGGTCACGGATCGACCGCTCGGCGGCCGTTCCTGTCCGCCGCGTCGGCGGCGTCGTCGTCGACGACACGGGTCGTGCCGAGCCGTTCGTCCTCGTCGCGCGCCTCGGCCGCGTCGCGCGCCTCGGCCTGTCGAACGACCGCGATGGCCTCGTCTGTGTCGTGCCCTGCGAGCCGCCGCCGCACGCCCAGGCGCTGCAGCCGCAACCGCGTACGGGCGTTGGCGCCGACGACGTCGAGCGTGAGGCCCATGGCCGCGGCTTGGTCCTGGAGCCCGGCCAGCACGAGCGCCGCGTCGAGGTCGACGTGGCCGACGTGCGATAGGTCGAGGCGCCAGGGGCGTTCGTCGCGATGCCGGTTCCACAGCCCACGCACGGCGTCCTCGAGCTGCGTCGCGGAGGCGAACCAGAGCACGCCGCGCACGTTCACGACGTGGCGTCCGCCGTCGCTGATGTGTTCGATCTCGACGCGGCTCTCGCGCAGCAGATGCACCAGCACCGCGATCGCCACGCCGGCGAGCACCGCCTGATCGACGCGCGGCTCGAGCAGCAGCGTGAGCGCCAGCGTGGTCCAGGCGATGCTGGCCTGGGTCCGGCCGAGCCGCCACAGGGTGGCGACAGGTTGGAGCCGTACCAGGTCGCGGACCGCCGCGATCACGACGCCCGCCAGCACGGCGCGGGGCAGGTCGGTCAGGAGCGGGGCGAAGGCGACCAGGCCGAGTGCGGTGAGGCCCGTGACCAGTCCCGACCAGCGCGTCACGCCGCCGGCGAGGTGGAAGAGCGCGCCGCGCGAGAAGCTGGCGCCGACCGGGTACGCGCCGAAGGCGCCGGCGCCGAGGTTGGCGAACCCCTGGCTCAAGAGCCCGCGGTTCGGGTCCCAGCGGCGGTGTCGGTCGGCGAAGCGCCGCGCGATCGCCACCGGCTCCGCGAAGCCGACGAGCGCGATGACGAGCGCGCCGACGACGAGTTGCGGCAGCAGGTGCCACGGCAGCGCCAGCTGGAGCCGCGGCCAGGCCGACCCGATGTCACCGATCGCGGGCCCCAACACGCCGCCGCCCAGCCGCGACACGACGATCCCCAGCACGACCGCGATCAAGGCGCCCGGTACGAGCGGGTGGATGCGGCGCGCGCCCTGGATCAGGGCCACGGTCGTGACGGCGGCGGCGAGCGCACCCCACGACCACTGCTCCGGCCGGCCGAGCGCCTGCGCCGCTCGGCCGAGCAGGCTGAGCCCGGTGGCCGACGTACCGAGCGCGGCTGGCACCTGCGACGCCACGATCAACATCGCGGTGGCGAGCGTGAAGCCGCGCAGCACCGGTTGCGAGAGCACGAACGCGA
>SLSM01000419.1 GCA_007130445.1 Trueperaceae bacterium
AGCAGGATCTGCGACTCGAAGCCGGCATCCAGGAGCTGCAGCAGCGTCGACAGCGTCGCGTTGTCGTTCGCTGGGCCGATGCCGTCGAGCTCGATCCAGCACCCCGATCGCGCGACGAGCTCGAGCAGGCCGATGTCGCCCTCCTGATGCGCGTGGATGAAGATCCACTTCCGCGGCGCGACGCCGTAGCGCTCCAGGAGCCTCAGGACCTGCAGCGCGGGTACGCCCCGACACGTGTGCGTTCCGATCGTCATGCCGGTCGCTCGGCTCGTGAGCGCGGCGGCGGCGATGACCTTCTGCTGCATCGCCGCGAGCGGCTCGGGTTCGACCGCGGTCTTGATGAAGCCCGGCCGTACGTCGGACCCGTCGATGCCGCCATGCCACTCGGCGATCCACTGGTCGGCGAGTGCCTCGGCCGACAGCGCGAAGGTCGCGTCGGGGAGGTAGGGCTCCTTGTACTGGCCGGTGTTCGTCACGATGTGCATGCCCGTGCGCAGCGCGAGCTCGCGGAGCACGAGGGGGTCGCGCGCGAGGTACATCGGGCTGCAGTCGACGATCGACCGCACGCCGGCGTCCATGGCCGCTCGCAGGTGCGGCTCCATCGTCCGGACCACCTCGTCGCGATCAAACCGGTGAGGACCGGCCGTGGCAGCGCCGCCGAAGTCGACCATCACGTGCTCGTGCGGGAGCGTGAACCCGAGCCGATCGGGATCGATGGGACCGAGCACCGTCATGATCACTACGCGACGATACTCGCTCCGCGCTCCACCCATGAGGGGGTCGGGGCGAGACCGTCCCGTCCCGTGCGGCCCCACCCTGCTCACGCGGTGCTCAAGGCGACGAGATAGCCTGCGCTCGGCCGTCCTCGGACGCCCCGGACGAGACACGCGCCGTACCCGGTCATGAAAGACGACGCGCCGGAGGTGACGTGGACATGCTGGCACTCCTCGACTACGCGGCGCGCGCGGCGAGCGCCTGGTTCCTGGGTTTCTTCCCCTTCTTCGAGATCTACGTCGCCGTGCCCGCGGCGTTCGCTTTCGGGCTCGACCCGGTGTCGGCCGTCGTGTGGCCGGTGCTCGGCAACGTGACGCCCGTGTTCCTGATCGTGTTCGCATACGAGCAGCTCGTGCGCGTCGAGCGGCTTCGCGGCTGGCTGCAGGGCCGTCGCTCCGCGCGGTTCGAGCGCTGGATCGAGCGCTACGGCGCCCCGTTCGTGCTGCTGGTGACGCCCTGGATCGGCGTGTGGGCCGTGGCCGCGACGGCGCAGGCGCTCGGGATGCAGCGCGCCACGCTGGTGGGCTTCTCGGTCGTCAGCATCACCGCGTACGCGATCCTCATCGCGGTGGGCATCGTGTTCGGGTTCGGCCTCGCTGGCCGCGACTGATCGCCCGGCACCACCGCCCGAGCTCGTGATGGCGATCGCCGCCACGCGCTGATCGCCGAGGCGCCGGGCTCTGATCGAGGCCCCGCGCAGGCACGGACGCGAGCCCAGGTTCCGGCGCCATCACATCGAGGGGCGGCCGTGACTGTCGGCCAACCCTGTCCAGAGCAGTGTCAGGGTTCGTCGGTCTCGTGCGGCTTGTCATCCACGGGATCTGTCACGCGCTACCAACGGGTTCGTGGCGAGCGGGAGCGATGACCGCCCATCGGCGCCTGCACGACGAGGTCCAGCGTCTCAAGCGTCTCCCGCGACGGACACCGCCGCCGGCCGCCACCTTCCACGGCTCCGGCACCCGTACCAGCGTTCGGCCAGCCGTATCGCGCCTCGCCACGAGCGGCGAGTTGGTGCGCGTCGCGCGCGGCGTCTACGCCCACCACCTCGGCCTCAGCACGCAGATGACGATGCAGAGCGCGATCTGCACCACCGGCAGAACACGTACGGTGCCGCTCCGACATGGAACGATCGCGCTCCAACACGCACCGAGCTACGAGGTCGAGGGTGTCAGCGAGCGATGCAGTGAAGACGTCGACGTCACCGTCAGCACCCAAGGCCCACGCAGCGTCGCTGCCTCGCTGGGATCGACCGGTCGTCGCGCACGCCTCGGCGCTCCCCTCCGCGGCCGCGGCACACGCGTCTCACGCGCATGTCGGTTACGACGGTCCTCATGCGTCACACCCCCGTCGTTCCGCCCGCTCCGGTCATCGTGACGCCGCCTCCAACACTCGCGTCGACGCTGCGCCGCACGGCCGCCGTGATCTGCGTGCTGCTCGCGACGGCGATGGCCGCCGCGCAGTCGGACGCATCATCGCCGTGGCGCATCGGCGTGATCACGTCCCAGAGCGCCGGCAGCGCCATCGGCGCCCTCCAGGCGAGCGTGGCCGAGCGCTTCGCGAGGGCGTTCGCCGGCGTGGGCGTGTACGGTGCGCCGCTCGTGATCGACCGACGTGACGACGCCGGCGACCCACGGCGCGCCGAGGCGCTCGCCCTCGAGTTGATCGACGAGGGGGTACTGGCTCTCGTGTGCTGCAGTTCGCCAGCGGCGAGCGAGCGTGTCAGCGCCGTCGCCGAGGCCACCGGCGTCGTCCTGCTCAAACTCGACGGCACCCCGACCGTCGATCACGTGTGGACGCTGGCACTTCGGGCCGACGCCCGCACGCAGATGACCGCGGCTGCGGTGCACCTCGCGGACGAGGGGAAGTCCGCCATGGCGCTGATGACCCTCGACAACGCCTTCGGTGACGCCGCGGCCGACGCGTTCGAGCGAGCGCTGGCCGACGCGGGACGAGTCCCCGTCGGGACGGTCCGGTACGCTCCATCGGCCACGGTCCTCACGCCCGAGGCGTTGTGGGCGGCCACCCGAGAGCCGGGCGCGATCGTCGTGTGGGGCTTGACGACCGACACCGACCTCGCGCTACGCGGTCTCCGCGCCCGCGGCTGGTTCGGGCCGGCGTACGTGCGCCCCGAGACGATCGGGCCCGCCACGTGGCGTCGTTTGATCGCGGCAACGGACGGACCCACCGCACCGCCGGCGGACGGCGACGCGTGGTGGCAGGTCCGGAGCGCGGTCTCCCCCATCACCGTCGTCGAGTCGTTGCCCGACGAGCACCCGAACCGCGACGCCGCGCGCGCCGCGCTCGAGCGCATGGACGGACTCGGTGTGCGTCTCGAGCCCGGCGACGTCGGCGCCATGGCGCTGGTGGACGACGCGCTCATGCTCCTCCAGCGAGCGTTCGAGGAGGTCGCAGCGTTGGCCCTGCCTCCGGGACTCCCGGTGGCCAGCGTGCGTCAGGCCGTGTTGGACGCGCTGTTGAGCGCACCGGCTCGGCCGCTGGCGGCCGGCACCTACCAGGCGCGCTCCGGAGACCCGCGGATGGCGCGGTGGCAGGGACTCGTGGTGGTCACGACGCGCTGAGGTCGCATCACCGGAGCGAGCGCAACGCCGGCAGCATCAAGCCCTCGTGCACACCGACGAGATCGGCCGGGAGGTAGCCACGCAGGCGCGGCGTGGCCGCGTGGTGCACGGCACGACCCGCCAGGTAGATCACCGCGCCCAACTCCGCCTCGAGGACTTGGATCTCGTGACCGATGGCGATGGCGGCCAGCAGCGTCATCATCTGCACCCGGTCCACGTTCTCGGCGTTCGTGACGACGCTGAACCCGGCGCGGCGCCCCTCGGCGTCGATCAGGTAGCCCTGGCCGTCGCGGCGATCGAACCCGATCTCGGCCAGGAGCGCAGCGGCCCGCTCGGGGTCGAAGTCGGGCACCTCGAGCGCGGGATGCGCCCAGGCGGTCTCCGTCGGGTGCACGCTGCCGTAGAGCGGGAAGCCCGCGCCGCCGAACACCAACTCGACGATCGTGTGGCGGTCGATGAGATGCGCGACGGCGCGGCGGATGCGACCGTCGCGAAGCAGCGACTCCTTGAAGGGATCGGAGGCGAGGTTCCAGTTGAACGCCAGGAACGTGTTGGCCGTGGTGGGGTAGCTCGACTCCGACACGGTCGCCTCGAGGTCGCCGTTCAGGACCGCGCGCCGGATGATGCCGACATCGTCCAGGCTCTGCGGTTCGATCACATCGACCTCGCCCGCGAGGAACAGGTTCAACGCCGTGGCGCTCGACTCCGTCACGCGGAACGTGAGCCCGTCGAGGTACGGCAGCGGTGCGCCGCTCGCGTCGACGTTCCAGTCGCCCCAGTACGGGTTGCGCGTGAAGGCGATGCGCTCGCCGGGCGTGAACTGGACCAGGCGCATCATGCCGCCGAACACGAGGTCGGCCGGGTCGGTCTCGATGCCCCAGAGCGCGTTCACGGCACGGCCCGACCCCCTGGGGGGTCTGCACGGGCCGGCTTCAGGGTGTGACGTGCAGAGAGCCTAGGGGATGCACGCCCAGCGCGTCAATCGTTTCGGCCCTGCGTCCGGGACAGCCGCGCGCGCACGGTAGACTGCCGCGATGAGCGTCCGCGTGGAACCGGTGATCGACGAGTTCGAATCGCTCGAGGCGCGCCTCGGCGATCCGACGGTGATCGCGGACCAGGCCCGCTACCGCGCGCTGATGCGGCGCTACGGTGAGCTCAAGGAGGCGGCCGAGACGGCGCGTGCCCTGCTGCGGGCACGGCGCGAGCTCGCCGACACCGAGGCGTTGCTCGACGACCCCGAGGTGGGCCAGACCGCCCGCGAGGAGCTGGAGCAGCTGTCGACGCTCGAGGCCGAGCTGGAGCGCTCGTTGCAGCGCGCCCTGGTGCCGCGGGACCCGTTCGACGACGACGACGTGATCGTCGAGGTGCGCGCTGCCGCCGGCGGCGACGAGGCCTCGCTGTTCGCCGCGGAACTCGTGAGCATGTACCAGCGCTACGCGGAGTCGCTCGGCTTCGCCGTCGAGCCGCTCGACACCTACCCGACGGAGCTCGGCGGCGTGTCGAAGGCGGCGTTCGAGGTGCGTGGCCGCGGCCCGTACGCCGCGTTCAAGTACGAGTCGGGCGTCCATCGCGTCCAGCGCGTGCCTGTCACCGAGGCGCAGGGCCGCATCCACACGAGCACCGTCACCGTGGCCGTCCTGCCCGTCGGTGAAGACGCCGAGCTGGTCGTCTCCCCCGCCGATTACCGCGTCGACGTCTACCGCTCGTCGGGCCCCGGCGGGCAGTCCGTCAACACTACCGACAGCGCCGTGCGCATCACGTACATGCCGGGCACGGCCGACGAGCTCGTCGTCACCTGCCAAGACGGCAAGTCGCAGCACAAGAACAAGGAGAAGGCGCTGACCGTCCTGCGAGCGCGCCTGCTGGAGCGCGAGCGAGAGCGCAGCCAGGCCGAGGAGCGCGAGGCCCGACTCGTGCAGATCGGGAGCGGCGAGCGCTCCGAGAAGATCCGGACGTACAACGTGCCGCAGTCACGCGTCACGGACCACCGCATCGGCTTCACGACCCATGACCTTACGGGCGTGCTGGCGGGGGCGCTCGGTCCGCTGACCGCCGCGCTCTCGGAGGCCGATCGGGTGCGCCAGGCGAGCGAGCTCGGCGACGCGAGGCTCGACGCGGCCGCGATCGACGCGAAGGAGGCCCGACGTGGCTCGGCGTGAGTTCGTGGTCGCCGCGGCCATCCTGCTCGACGCGCGCGGGCGCGTGCTCCTGGTCGGAAACGACTGGCAAGGGTTCGGCAACGTCCGCTGGACGTTGCCCGGTGGCGTGGTCGAGCGCGGCGAGTCGACCCTCGACGCGCTCTCGCGCGAGGTCCTCGAGGAGACGGGTCTGGTGCTGACCGCGATCGAGCACTTGGCGTACGCCGTGCACGTGGAGGACCAGCGCAGGAACGACCGCGCCGTCTCGTTCGCGTTCCTGGCGCGCTACGACGGCCTGCTCAACCCGCGCGACCCGGACGGCTTCATCGTCGAGGCGCGGTTCGTCCCGGTCGACGAGGTGGAGCAGATCATCCCGATCGCGCCGTTGCGCCAGCCGCTGGCCGCCTACTTGCGCGACCGCGTCGCGGGGCGCTTCTACAGCTACGCCGGCTGGGACGGTCGCGGGTTCCGAAGCGTCGGATGACGCGCGAGCTCGACGCTCACGAGCCAGTGGCCCTGGCGCGCGCCTGGTTCGAGCGTCCTGCGGCCGAGGTGGCGCGCGACCTGCTCGGCAGCGTGCTGCGCTGCGTCGCTCGAGACGGAACGGTGCGCATGGGGCGCATCGTCGAGACCGAGGCGTACGTCGGGGCGCACGACCTCGCGGGCCACGCGTCCAAGGGCCGTACGGCCCGCACCGAGGTCATGTTCGGTCCTGCCGGACATGCCTACGTCTATCTGGTGTACGGGTTGCACGAGCTGTTCAACGTGGTGACGGGCGCGGTGGGTGACCCGCAGGCGGTGCTGGTGCGCGCCGTCGAGCCGCTCGCGGGCACGGTCGGCCCGTCTGGGGCGGAACGCGGTGACGGCCCGGGTCGGCTGACACGCCTGCTCGACATCGATCGGCGTCTGCTCGGGCACCGCGTCGATCGTCCGCCCTTGACCCTCCACCGCGGACCGGAGCCGACCGAGACGGTCGCGACGCCTCGCGTCGGCGTCGACTTCGCCGGCACCGAGTGGGCGAGCGCGCGTCTGCGCTTCGTCGACGCCGCGAGCGCTCAGCTCTCCGTGTCGCTGACGCGACTCGGACCGGACGGGTACTCCTCGCGGGGTGTGCGCGACACGTCACGGACGCCCTCGACGTAGGGTTCGACGTGCAGCGTGGTGATGATCTCGTCGAGGGCGTCGTGCACCTCCGCCTCGACCGCGTGGGCCACCTCGTGCGCGGCGCGCACGCTGATGTCCGGGTCGACGAACACGTCGACCTCCGCGAAGCGCGCGCGACCGGCGCTGCGGGTGCGCAACCGGTGGTACCCGAGGACGCCCGGGTGGGCCTCGAGGGCGTCGAGGATGACGCGCTCCTCGTCGTCGGGCAGGCGCTCGTCGAGGAGGCGCGACACGCTGGTGGTCAGCACCGACACGCCCTCCCGGACGATGTTCGCGGCGACCACGATGGCGACGAGCGGATCGAGCCGATCCCAGCCCGTCGCCACGACCAGGCCGACCCCGGCGAGGACGCCGAGCGACGTCCACACGTCGGTCCGAAGGTGGCGAGCGTTCGCCGTCAGGGCCGCTGAGCGCAGGCGTCGACCGGCCCGCGCCAGGTACGCCACCAGCACGACGTTGAGGAGCGTCGCCGCCGCGATGAACAGCATGCCGGTCCCGACCTGTTCGAGCGGCGCGGGGCTCCACAGCCGCGTCGCCGCCGACCACAAGATGGCGCCGGCTGCGA
>SLSM01000064.1 GCA_007130445.1 Trueperaceae bacterium
GTGCCAGCCTCACTCCGAAGCCGCTGCCCGCGCCTCCGCCAGCCAACCGTCGACGGTCTCGCGGTTCTCTTCGATCCACTCGAGCGCCATCGCACGCACGGCTTGCGCGCTCGACTCGCCCCCTTCGATGCGCAGCGTCAAGCGGCCGATGTCGTCGACCGACATCTCGAAGACCTCGAGCAAGCGCGCGGCGGCCGGGTTCCGCGCCAGGAAATCGTCGTTCGCGACAGCGCGGATGTCGTTGGCCACGAAGCCGGTCAGGAGCGGGTCTGACACCGCGCCGTCGACACCGGCGATGACCATCGCGTCCCCGAATCCCTCTTGAACGGCGCTCGGGACGATCTCGGGAACGTTGATCCACACGACGTCCTCACCCGGCACCAATATGTAGTTGGTGAAGTTCGGGATCCAACCGTAGAAAAGGATCGGCTGGCCGGCGTTGTGCGCGGCGAGGGCGTCCGCGAAGGCGGCGTTGTAGTTGGCCCTCTGGTCGTTGATGTGCTCGCGCAGGTCGTAGACATCGAGGTGGTGGTCGATGACCGTCTCGCACGCCCAGCCTGCCGGACAGGCGACGAGGTCTGCGCGGCCGTCGCCGGTTCGGTCGAAGGCGGCCCTGACCTCGGGACGCTTGAAGGCCTCGAGCGAGGTGATGCCGTACTCCTCGGCCGCCCAGGCGCTCACCGAGTAGGCCTGGAAGGCGCCGGCCTCTGCGATCATGCCGACGATGCTGGCGTGGTCGTGGAAGCCGGGCGGCATGTGCGAGTTGTGCAGCGGGAACGAGCCGTCGGTCCAGAAGTCGACGTCGCCCTGCATGATCGCGACGTAGAAGATCGGGTTGTCGAGCAGCACCGGCGTGGCTACGTCGTAGCCGAGCTCCTCGAGCAGCAGTCCGGCGACGGCCTGCGGCGGGATGGCGTTGTCCCAGGTAGCGATCGCGGGGCGGATGGTGACACCCTCACCGGGCCGCTCGGTGGCGTCGGCGAGCGCGTGACCCCCGAGCGTGAGCGCGAGGGCGAGGGCGAGGGCGAAGATGATGGTCGCACGGGTACGGAGCATGTGGATTCCTCTCGAAGTGGACGGATATCGGCGTCATGTGCATCGACCGCGCCGATCGGTGGCGCCGGACGAGGTCGAGCGACTCAGTCGTAGAAAGCCTATGGACGTACGAAGCGCATGAAGGCCCCCGGCCACGCAAGCCACACATCGCATCGAGGGGTCCGACTCACGACTCCGTGCTCGTGCGCCGCCCCTCGCCCAACGCCTGCGTGATGCGGTCGAGCACGATCGCGAGCAGCACGATCGCCAACCCGCCGATCCCGGCGACACCGACGCGGAGCGCGTTGAGGCCCTCGACCACGGGCCGGCCGAGGCCACCCGCGCCGATCAAGGCCGCGATCACGACCATCGACAGCGAGAGCATGATCGTCTGGTTGATGCCGGCCATGATCGTGGGCAGCGCGAGCGGCAACCGCACCTTGACCAGGATCTCGCGCTCCGACGATCCGAAGGCCTCGGCCGCCTCGATCACGTCGGTCGACACCTGGCGGATGCCGAGGTCGGTCAACCGGATCAGCGGTGGCAGCGCGAAGATGATCGTGGCGATGACGCCGGCGACCGTGCCGATCGAGAAGAGCATCACGACGGGTACGAGGTACACGAATGACGGCGTGGTCTGCATGACGTCGAGCACGGGTCGCAAGATGGCACGGAAGCGATCGCTGCGGGCCGCCAGGATACCGAGGGGTATGCCCATCACCATGCACACCAAGACGGACGCCACCACCATCGACAGCGTCGTCATGGTGAGGCTCCACAGCCCGATCATGCCCACCAACGTGAACGCGAGCGCGCTGAACACCGCGATCTTCCAACCCGCCACGCGCCACGCGAACAGCGCCAGCAGCACGATGAAGACGATCGGAGGCAACCATTGGAGGAACGTCTCGACGTTCCCCAAGATCACCTCGATGGGCACCTTCATCGCCTGGAAGGTCGGCCGGTAGTTGATCGTGAGCCAGTTGATCGCGTTGGCGAACCAACTGTCGAGCGGGATCCGGATGGGATCGAAGATGGCGTCGGACAACCACACGTTCATGCGGCCACCTCCGCGCTATCGCCGTTCAGCGCGTCGCGACCCCGCTTCTCGATGATCGAGTAGATGATCTCGCGCTCGGTCACGAGACCGATCAGACGCTCGTCGTGATCGATCACCAGCACCGGCAGGTTGCACAGGTTGCGCGCCTCGAGCAGGGTGCGCAGCGGCCGGTCGGCGCGCACCACCGCGGCCCGGTCGCGGTAGCGCGACGTCGGCGCCTCCTCGGCGAGCAGGGTGTCGATCGGCACGAGTTCCGCCCGACCGCCGTCGGCGCGCACCTCGCGCACCCGGTCGTCGTCGTCGATCACGATCTCGACGTCGGATTGCGTGCGGTGCACGATCACGCGGCCGCCCGCCTCGCGCCGGAGCTCGTCGACGCGATCGTGATCGAGCTCCACCGACACGGTGCGGGCGGTGATCACGTTGGTGGGGTCGGCGTGCTCGACGAAGTCGGCGACGTAGGCGGTGGAGGGGCTCGTGAGGATGCGTTCGGGCGTGCCGAGCTGCACCACGCGGCCGTCCTCCATGATGGCGATCCGGTCGCCCAGGCGCAGCGCCTCGTCCAGGTCGTGCGTGATGAACACGATCGTCTTCCCGAGCTCGCTCTGGAGCTTGATCATCTCCCGCTGCATCTGCATCTTGATCAATGGATCGAGCGCGCTGAACGGCTCGTCCATCAGCATCACCTCGGCCTCGGTGGCGAGCGCCCGCGCCAGCCCGACGCGCTGCTGCATGCCGCCCGAGAGTTCCGACGTGCGGCTCGGCCCCCAGCCGCCGAGTCCGACCAGATCCAGCGCGCGGTCGGCCCGCTCGATCCGCTGGCCCCGGTCGATGCCCTGGATCTCGAGGCCATAGGCGACGTTGTCGCGCACGCTGCGGTGGGGCAGGAGGCCGAAGCGCTGGAACACCATGGTGAGGTGGCGCGTGCGGATGTCGCGCAGCTGCCTGGCGCTCGCCGCGCCGACGTCGATCTCGCCCTCGTCCGTCTCGAGCACCACACGCCCGGCGGTGGGCGGGATGAGACGGTTGAGGCAGCGCAGCAGCGTCGATTTGCCGCTGCCCGAGAGCCCCATGATCACGAAGAACTCGCCGCGCTTCAGCCGGAACGAGACGTCGTCGACACCGACCACGTGACCCGTGCTCTCGCGGATGGCATCCTTGCGCTGGCCCTGCTCGAGGAGCTCGAGGGCCGACGATGGGTTGGGGCCGAAGATCTTGCTGAGGTGCTCGGCTCGGATCACGGTGTCACCTGGCTTTCCGTCACGGTTCGCGTCGCAACAACCGTCCGACCGTACCACGCACGCTCCTTCGCGCCAAACTCGTCTTCACGAGGCAGCTAAGCCGTCCTACAGCCATTCCCTGCGCACGGCGATCACGACATGCGATTCTACGTCGAAACCACCGCGACGAAGTCCCTCTCAGCCACCGTTCAGGCCGCCGCGATACGCTGCGGCATGCGCCGAACCGTCCTCGCGATCAGCCTCCTCGTGTCAGCGACCGCGCTCGTGGTGCTGGCGCTCCCGGCGCTCCCCTTCGGCGCGGCGCCGGTCCCACGCCCCGACATTCGGATCGCGCTGATCGACCCCTACGCCGAGGCGCCTTTGGACGCCTACGCCGCCTTGCGCGACGCGCTCCTCGCCGACGACCTCGCCGCGCTCCGCGCCATCGCCGGGGGCGACGACTACCGCGCGTACCGCGCGGCGAACCACGTGGCCCGGCACCACGACGCCACGCCCGCCGAGCGCCTCGCGGCGTTCGATCGCGTCCTCGCCCTGCGGGTCGAAGACCCGCTCGAACGCGTCCATCGCCGCCGACTGATGCTCGAGGTGGCAGCCACGGCGGAGGCGGCCGGTGACGCCGATCGCGCCCTGGACGCGTACCGACAGGCGCTCCCCGAGGCCGCCGCGATCACGGCGCTCGCGCGTCTGATCGACGACCCATACCGCCTCGCGAACGTCTACTTCCAGGCCGGCCAGAACCGGCGCGCGTTGGAAGCGCTCGACGGTCGTGCGGCCCCCTCGATCGAGGCGCCGGCGTACCGCGCCATCGGCGAGCACGTTAAGGCGCTCGACGCGTTCCGACGCTGGCTGGCGGAGGTCCCGACCTCGCGCGAGGCCGCCGAGGGCGAGGCGTGGTCGCTGTTCTCGCTCGAGCGGTGGGGCGAGGCGGACGCCGCCTTCGCGGCGCTCGGCCCGGCGGGTAACTACGGGCGCGGCCTCGTCGCTGGGCGCCAAGGCCGCGTCGACGACGGCGTGCGGTTCCTGCTCGAGACCGGCATCGCGAGCCAACAGTGGATCGCCACGGGCTGGCTCGAAGCGCGCGGACGCGAGCGCGACGCCATCGACGCGTACCTGCGCATCGCCCGTGGTGGCAACGCGACCTACGCCGACGACGCCGCCTACCGCGCGCTCGTGCTGGCGCGGCGCCTGGGCGACGACGAGACGGCGGCGGTGGCGGCCGACCTGGTCCCGGACGGCTCCTACTTCGCGCTCCTGCTGGGGCGGCCGCTCGCACTCCCCGGTCCGTCGACGCTCGACATCCGCGAGAGCGAGGTGGTGGCCTTGGCCACGGCGCTCGCGCAGGTCCACGACCACGACGCGGCGCGCGGCGAGCTCGTGTTCGCCATGCGCGCCAGCGACGACCCGGCCGAGATCGTCGCGCTGGCCGAGGCGCTACAGCTGGTGCACGGGGAGTTCCGCCAGAGCATGCGCGCGGCCAACGCGCTCATCGGCGAGGGTGTGGTCGACGAACGCGTGTGGCGGCTCGCCTGGCCGCAGGCGCACCCGGATGCGGTGGGGCGTTACGCGGACACCTTCGACGTCGAGCCGGCGCTGGTGTGGTCGGTGATGCGTCAGGAGTCGGCCTTCTCGACCGTCGCCCTGTCGCACGCGAACGCCATGGGGCTCATGCAGGTCATCCCGTCGACGTGGAACTGGCTGGCCGAGCTGCAGCGCGAGACCCCCGGCGATCCGTACGACCCGAAGGCGAACGTCAGGTACGGGACGTACTACCTGCGCTGGCTCCTCGACTACTTCGACGGCGACATGGAGCTGGTCGTGACGTCGTACAACCGTGGGCAGGGCTACATGCGCCGCCTGTTCCAAGGCGACGTCGTCCAGGGCGACAAGGACGAGATGTACCGCCACATCGACGCGCTCGAGACGCGCGAGTACCTACAGCGGGTGATGGTCAACCTCGAGACCTACCGCCAGCTGTACGGCAGCGACCTCGGCTCGCTCGCCGACGCGCGCCCGTGAGGCCGCCCCGGCCGCTCAGCGCACCTGGCCCTCGTCGTGCTGCGGCGACCACTCGAACGCCGTGAAGCTGCGCTCGAAGCCGAGCGACTCCCAGAACTGGGCGATCGGCTCACGCCCCGTGCGGACCTGCAGCAACACGCGCTCGCCGGGCCACACCTTCTCTGTCATCCACGCGAAGACGCGCCGGCCGACGCCCGCGCGGCGCTGACCGGGGGCGACGTAGAACTGGCGCACGAACACGTGGTCGACGTCGCGCCGGAACAGCACGTAGCCGATCAGGTCGTCGCCCGATTCGATCAGGTGCGCCTCGTAGCCGTGGTCGAGGAACGCTCCCATGCGGGCGCCGAGTTGGCCCGGGCTGAGCGTGGCGGGTCCGCCCTCGGCGCGGATCAGCTCTTCGTTCATGGACGCGAGGATGGGGACGTCTACCTTGCGGGCTGGTCGGACGCGGACCGCGTCGATCACGGGAGACCCCTTTCCGACGGCGCGCTCGGCAGCCGCGGGTGATGTGTCCTGCCATGATAGTGGATGCCGGAGCGCACCCCGGTGGCGCACGGCGTAGGCTGGTGCGCATGCACCGCGACGGCTCGGACGCCCCGCTCCTCGACGTGCGCGGCCTGCGCGTCTCGCTCGGCGGTGTGGCGGTGATCGACGACCTCGACCTCGTGCTCGCGCCTGGCGACGCCGTGTGGCTGGAGGGCGTGAACGGCGCGGGCAAGACCACGCTGCTGCGCGCCATCGCCGGCCTGATCGCCAGCGACGGCGACGTGTTCGTGGTGGGTGCGCGTGCCGGCAGCGAGGCCGCCCGCTCCCTGTCGCGCCTGGTACCCGACGCCGCGCCCCTGTACGAAGACCTGACCGTCCGTGAGCACGCCGTCCTGCTCGGAAGGGTGTCGGGGCGCGACGGCGCGGCCGCCGCGGCGCTGGCGTGGTGCGAGCGCTTCGGGCTGGTCGACCGGCTGGACCACTACCCGGCCGCGCTCTCGCGCGGGATGCGTCAGAAGGTCGTCTTGTCCGTCGCGCTCGGCGGCGCCCCGCCGCTGCTCCTGCTCGACGAACCGCTCAACGCGCTCGACGCCGAGTCGCAGTCTGCGCTGCTCGAGGGCCTCGCCGAACACGCCGGCGCGGGCGGCGCGGTCGTCGTGTCTGGCCACCAGGCCGACGTGGCCGATCGCTGGCCAGGCCAGCGCCGGCGCCTCACCGCCGGCCGGCTGACGCCGATCACACCGTGACGGCGCCCGCCGCAGCCGCGACGAGCGCCACGCTGGCCTTGCACGAGCTCCGCCGCGCCACGGTGCTGCGCAGTCTGCGCGCCAACGCGCGCTGGGTGATGCGGGCGGTCGGCTGGGGTAGCGTCGCCTACCTGGTGTTCTGGACGGTGGTGCTGGTGATCGGCACCGTGCAGTCGGTCGGTCCGCTCTCCGCCGCGCTTGCGGCCACGGTCACGGCGTGGTCGGGCCCGGTCGGCAGCGTCGTGCTGGCGCTGGCAGCGCTGATGGCGGCCCGCACCACCGTGACGCCGCTGTGGTTGGACCGCCGCGACCTGGCCCACCTCGCGAGCGGCGCTGCGCCGCCGCGGGCGGTCCTCGCCTGGCCGGCGCTGCGCCTCGTGCTGCCGGCGATCACCGGTGCGCTCGCGCTGGCCGGCGTGCCGGCGCTGCTGGTCCCGCGACTCCTCGGTGAACCCGCGCTCGCCGCCCTGCTGGTGCTCCCTGCGCTCGCGCTGGGCCTGATCGTGCTGCGCTGGCGCGCGGCGCTGACGCGGGGGCGCGACCCGGTCGCCTGGGCGGTGGCCGTCGTCGCGCTCGCGGCGGCGA
>SLSM01000298.1 GCA_007130445.1 Trueperaceae bacterium
CGCCCAGCTTGTAGAGCCCGGTGGGGTGGAACTGGTAGAACTCCGGGTCCTCGATGGGGATGCCGCGCCGGTAGGCGATCGACATCAGGTCGCCGGTGAGCGCGTGGGCGTTGCTGGTGACCTTGAAGATGCGGCCGTTCCCGCCCGCGGCGACGATGGTGGCCTTGGCATGGAAGGTGTGCAGCTCGCCGGTCGCGAGCTCATAGGCGACCACGCCGTGGCACGCGCCGTCCACCATGATCAGGTCGAGCACGTGGAACTCGTCGAAGAACGACACCTGGTCCTTGATCGACTGCTGGTAGAGCGTCTGGAGGATCATGTGGCCGGTGCGGTCGGCGGCGTAGCAGGCGCGCTCGACGGCGCTCTTGCCGAACTCGCGGGTGTGGCCGCCGAACTTACGCTGGGCGATCTTGCCCTCGGGCGTGCGGCTGAACGGCAGGCCCATGTGCTCGAGCTCGTAGACGGCCTCGATCACCTCGACGGCGAACGACTCGGCGACGTCCTGGTCGGTGAGGTAGTCCCCGCCCTTGATGGTGTCGAAGGCGTGCCACTCGGGGTGGTCCTCGGACACGTTGCCCAGGGCCGCGCCCACGCCGCCCTGCGCGGCGCCCGTGTGCGAGCGCGTCGGGTAGAGCTTGCTGATGACGGCGACCCTCACGTTCGGGTTCTGTGCCGCGTAGCGCGCGGCCATGAGCCCGGCGCCCCCAGCGCCGATCACGATCACGTCGAACCGGTGTGCTCGTTTCGTCATCCGTCGCTATTCCCTTCTCACTCCGCGCCCAGCGCGCGCATCGCGTCGCCCATCTCCTCGAAGGAGAAGGCCCACAACGTCATGACGCCGAGCACGAAGACGATTCCGGCCACGGTGAAGAGCACCATCTTCCACACGAAGCGGCGGCCCGGGCGCTTCACGTAGTCCTCGATCGAGTAGCGGAGGCCGTTGACACCGTGCAGCATCGCGAACAGGAGGAGGAACGAGTCGAGGATCTTGACGCTCGGTTGGGCGAGCCGACCGGCGACGTAGGCGAAGTCGATCTCGCCCGCGTTGAAGGCCATGTTGTTGGCCCACAGGTGCCCGAACGCGAGCGGCACCAGCAGCAGGCCGGAGATGCGCATGAAGACCCACCAGCCGAGCTCGCTCGAGCTCGAGGCCATGGCGCGGGCGTCGGCGAAGGTCCGGGGACGTTGGGCGCGGGCGCCGGCGCTCGCCATCTCAGGCCACCCCCAGGATCTCGGGGACGATCTTCCACAGGACGGGGATGCCGATCAGCGTCGTCAGGCCGAGCACCCCGTACCACATCGGCTTCTGGAAGCGCACGCCCCACGAGGTGAAGTCCATAAGGATGATGCGCAAGCCGTTGAGGCCGTGGTACACGACACCGGCGATCACGGCGATGAGACCGACTCGGAACGGCCAGTTGTGATAGAAGACCAAGAACGCGTCGAACGGCCCGTCGGGGCCGAGCATGACGAGACTGATGTCGATCACGTGCAGCAATAGGAACAGCGCCAACGCCACACCGGACATGCGGTGGAAGACGAAGGCCCATTGACCCTCGCGCCCTCGGTACATCGATAGGACCTCCCGTCGTCGATGGCGACGCCGTGGACCGGTCGTCCGCGCAGCGCGCGGCACGGCAGCCCCGCGAGGGCGTCACCCGAGCGTTTCGTACGGTATCACGGGCCACCCGCCGCGATTCGTGAGCGAAGGTCCGCTCGCTTCGTGAGCACGGACACGTTCCGAGCCCTCGGTGTGCGGCACGACGGACGCCGCGAGGCTGCGCTCCGTACGCTGCAGTGTGGTCGATCGCGTCCTCCGCCCCGTCAAGGCGCGCGTGCTGGCGCCGCTGAGCGCGCTGCTCGCGGAGCGCCTCGGGCGCCATGGCGCGTTGCCGATCACCCTGGCAGGGCTGGTCGTCGGCCTGGCCACAGCGCTCGCCGCGGCGCTCGCCGCGTTTCCCGCGGCCCTGGCCCTGTGGCTGCTCAACCGGCTCCTGGACGGTCTCGACGGGGAGGTCGCCAGGCACTTGGACCGCGCCGACGATCGCGGCGGCTACCTGGACCTGCTCAGCGACCTGGTGGTCTACGCCGCGGTACCGCTCGGCGCCGCGGCGGGCGTCACCGCGACGTTGGGCGGCGAGGTGATCACGGCGAGCCCCTGGGTCTGGCCGCTGACGGCGCTGCTGCTCGCAGCCTTCTACGTCAACCTCGGCAGCTACGCCGTCTTGGCGGCCCTGCTCGAGAAGCGCGGCCGCGGCGCGCTCGCACGCGGCGACACCACCTCGATGGTGATCCCGGCGGGCCTCGTGGAAGGGACCGAGACCGTGCTGCTCGTGGCCGCGATGCTCGCCTTCCCCGCCCAGTTGCCGCTGTGGTTGGGTCTCGGCGCGGCGCTCGTCGCCGCGACGGCCGCGCAGCGCGTGTGGTGGGCGGCGCGAACGCTGCGGGCCGTGTGAACGCGCGCGGCGGGGCAGCGCGCCGGCTGCGCCTGGTCGGTCTGTTGGCCTGGGGGCTGGCCGTGGCGGCCTACGTGCTCGCGGTCGTGCGCACCGGCAGCACGCCACTGGACGTGCTCGTCGTCGTGGTCGCCTTCCTGCGCGACAACCCGCTCGGGGCGCTGGCGTTCCTGGGGGTCTATGCGCTGCGGCCCCTGCTGCTCTTCCCCGCGACGCTGCTCACGGTGGGCGCGGGCATCCTCTACGGACCGCTGGCCGGTGTTGCCCTGGTCGTGGTCGGCGCGAACCTGAGCGCGGTCGTCGCGTTCGGCCTGGGCAGGGCCTACGGCGCCGAACTCGCCGGCGCGGCGCTCGGGCACCAGCGCCTGCGCGGCGTGTCGCAGCGGCTGCGCGCCAACGCGTTCGAGGCGGTGCTCACCCTGCGCTTCGTGTTCACCCCGTACGACGCCGTGAACTACCTCGCCGGCGCCCTCCGGCTCCCGCTGCGGCCGTTCGTCGTCGCCACCGCCATCGGCTCGCTCCCCGGGACGCTGGTGTTCGTGCTCTTCGGCGCGGGGCTCGGCGACGTGGCGGCGCTCGAGGCGGGCCGGCTGCCGACACCCGACCTGCCGCTGCTCGCGGCGAGCGCCGCGTTGTTCGTGACGAGCCTGGTGCTGGCGCGAGTCTGGCGTGCACGCGAGGCGCGCCGAGGCCCAGCGGACGCCCCCGCGGCGCGCGGCGACGGCTCAGGGGCGGCCGCTGGGACCGGCGCCACTGGAGCCGAGCACCCGCCGGACGACACGATGGAGGCATCATGAGCGCCAGCGACAGAGCGCGTGTCCACACGATCGTGGTGGGGGCCGGCAGCGCCGGCCTGACCGTCGCGGTGGGTCTCACCAGGCTCGGCCGCGACGTCGCGCTGGTCGAGGCCGGCGAGGTCGGCGGGGATTGCACCAACGTCGGCTGCATCCCATCCAAGACGCTGATCGCGCTGGCGCGAGCGGTGGCGAGTGCGCCGCCCGAGGAACGCGCCGACGCCGCCCGAGACGCCCTGGCCGAGACGCGCCGACGGCGCGACGCCCTCCGGGAGCATGAGGAGGCATGGCTCGCCGGGATGTCGCACCTCACGCTGGTGCGCGGCCATGCGCGGCTGCTGCGCGGCGAGCGCGGCGCGTGCGAGGTCGAGGTGCGCGCGCCGGACGGCGCGGTGCGCCGGCTGGCGGCCGGCCGCGTGGTGCTGGCCACGGGGTCGCGACCCGTCGTGCCGCCGCTCCCGGGGCTCGAGGAAGGCGCCCACGACGAGCGGGCGCCCCTGACCAACGCGACCCTCTTCGACCTGGTAGCGCCGCCGGCCCACCTCGCGGTGTTGGGCGGGGGCGCGATCGGCTGCGAGATGGCGTTCGCGTTCGCCCGCCTCGGCTCGCGCGTGACGATCGTCGAGATGGCCGACAGGCTGCTGCCGGGCGCAGAAGCGGCCGCGTCGAGGGTGGTGCACGCGCGGCTCGAGGCGCTCGGCGTCACGGTGCTGGTCGACACCAAGGCGCTGGCGTTCGATCGCGCGGGCGGGCGGTTGCGCGTCGCGCACGCCCGGGCGGGTGGCCAGGCGGAGGCGGCGTCGGTCGACGGCGTCGATCGAGTGCTGGTCGCCGTGGGGCGGCGAGCGGCGAGCGACGCGTTGGGACTGGTCGAGGCCGGCGTCAAGGTCGACGCGCGCGGGGCCGTGATCGTCGACGGCGCCTACCGCACGACCGCGGCCGGCGTGTACGCCATCGGCGACGTCGTCGGCGCGGCCCACACGCACGTGGCCAACGCGCAGGGGCGCCGCCTCGTGCGCTTCCTGACGCTGCCGCTGCCGCTGCTGCCGGAGGGCGAGCACCCCTCGGTGGCGTTCGTCGAGCCCGAGGTCGGCCAGATCGGCCCCACGCTCGCGCAGTTGCGCCGGCGCTGGCCCGACGCGCTGTTGGCCGTACACAAGGTGATGTTGAGCGACACCGACCGCGGACGCACCAGCGGCCTCGACGACGGCTTCGTGCAGGTGGTCGCGATGCGCCTGACCGGCCGGCTGCTGGCCGCGACGGTGGTGGCGCCCAACGCCAGCGAGATGCTGCCGCTGCTGTCGTGGGCGCAGCGGCGCCGCGTGTCGCTGTGGCAGCTGGCGCGGCTCGAGGTCGCCTATCCGGCGCTGTCGGACGCGATCAAGCAAGCCGCCGACGCCTTCGTGTTCGCGAGCCTGCCGCGGCTGCCTGCGGAGCTCGGCGCGTACCTGCGCTGGCGCTGGCGACGCGGCCCACGCGTCTGAACACGCGCGCCGTACGCCTCACGCACGCCTACGGCACGCCTGCGGCACGCTTGCCGCACGCCTGCCACTCGCTGGCACGGGCACCCGCCGCAAGCGCTGGTACGCTCGCCACGCATGCGGCCACGCTCCCCATCACCACGCCTCCCGACCGCGCCGCGCAGCCTCGCGCGCAGTGCGCGTCGCACGCTGACGGGCCTGCTCGTGCTGGCGCTGACCGTCGTGTCGACGGCGCAAGACGACGGCGTGGCAGCGCCCGACCAGCCTTCGGCCCGCGCGTCTGGAGCACTGGTCTCGCTCGGGCAGGTGCCGGCCTGGCCACTCTGGGTGGAGAGCGGCCGCGGATCGGCGGTGACGGTGCTCGCGGCCGACGGCACCCTGTGGTTCCTCGACGGATCCGCAATCGGCAACGGCGCGGTGCGCCTGGCGCGCGCCCTGGCCGGCGAGCAGGCGACGGCGTGCGGCCCTGCGCTCCTGATCGTCGACGAGCGCGGCGCACTGCGGCGCCTGCCGCGCGCGCCCGACCTCCCCGTGGTCAGCGCGATCGGCCCAACCGTGAGCCGCTTCCACAAACCGGCCTGCGGCCCCGACGGCGGCGTGTTGGCGCTCGACCCGAACGGCGCGCTGCTGTCGCTGACCCGCGAACTCGAGCGGCGTTCGCGGGCGCCGGTGGCGGCGCTCCCGGACGCAGAACTGGTGGTGCTCGACCTCGGGGGCGGCGTGAGCGCGGTGGCGGTGCTGACCGAACCCACCCAGCGCTACCGGCACGGCGCGCTCGGCGACGAGGTCGAGGCGGGCGCGGTGGTGGTCCTGCGGCTGCCGGACCTGGAGCCAGTGGCCAGGTGGGCCCCCGTGCCGCCCGCGGTGATCGAGGCGCGGCGGCCGACACCGTGGCGAGAGGTCGACGAGTCGGGTCTATATGTCACCGTGTCCGACGACGCTTCCGGCGCTCGGCTGGTGCGCCTGGCGTGGCGTGAGGAGGGCCTGCACGCGGTGGCGAGCGGCGCACCGTTGGGCGCATCGCAACGCTGGTTGCACCTAATCGGCGCCACGGAGAGCGCCGCGTACGCCATGCACGACCCGCGCGACGGCGGCCCGCTCGCTCGCTACGTGGCCGCAGCCAGGGACGAGCCGGCTCCGCTCGACGGCGCGCTGGGCGAACGCGTGGCGGTGCTGGCGGCGACGACCTTCGAGCTGGGGCTGCGGAGCCACGTCGACGGCGAGCGCCTGCTCGATCGCGCCGTGCTCGTCGGTCGGCTCGAGGACGGCGCCGATCTGCTGCTGGTACCGAGCGTCGACCAGCGCGAGCTGGTGTGGCTGCGCTGCGACGACGCGTCGTGCGACGGCGTGGGGAGCGTCACGTTGCCAGCGCCGCTCGCCACGAACGTGACGCTCGCTCCATCCGCCCACGCGCCCGAGGCGGCGGTCCTCGCCGACCGCTCCGGCGGCGTCTGGCGGCTACCGGTCCCGCTCCCGTTGGCCGGCGAGGCGACGACCCAGTCGCCGGGCGAGCGGTAGGCTACTGCGTCATGCTCCTCGCCTTCGACCTCGACCGCACCGTCGTCACCGACGACGGCCACCTGCCCGAACGCATCGCACACGCGATCGAGGCCTCGCGCCGCGCGGGTCACATGGTGACGGTGCTCACGGGCCGAGCGCGCGCCAGCGCGCAGGTGTTCCTGGAGCGGCTCGACGTGCGCGGACCGTTCAGCGTCAACCACGGTGCGGTCGTCATGCGTGACTCGAACACCGAGATGCGCCGCGTGACACTGCCGGCGACCGACGTGCACGCCATCGTCGCGCCGTACCTGCACCACGACGTGATCGAGTTCAGCTGCATGGTCGACGAGCAGCTGTTCGTCAAGAACCCGAGCGACCCCCGCTGGGGTTGGGTGCACGCGCAGAACCGCGTCGTCACGCGCTTCACCGCCGACTTCGGCCACGCCGCCGATAAGGTGCTGTTCGCCGCCGCAGAGACCAGCGTCACGATCCAGTCACGCGTGGCGCGAGACCTGCCCCACCTCGAACACTACCTGTGGGGTGACGGCTTCCTCGAGGTCATCGCGGCCGGTGCCGACAAGGGCACGGCGCTTCGCCACATCGCGGCACACCTGGGCGTGGAGCAGGGCGACGTCGTGGCATTCGGCGACGGTCTCAACGACGTCTCGATGCTGCGCTGGGCGGGTCACTCCGTGGCCGTGGGGCCGCACGTCCACCCCGACGCGTTGGCGGCCTCCCGTGAACACATCGCCAGCCCGGAAGAGGGCGGCGTGGCGGCGTGGCTCGAAGCGCACGCCCACTGACCCACCCCTACCGAATCGCCTCGAGGAACTCCTGCCGCGTGCGAGCGTCGTCCTTGAACGCCCCGCGCATGGCGCTGGTGCGCGTGGAGGAGCCCTGCTTCTCGACGCC